>JAFOCB010000119.1 GCA_017381515.1 Clostridia bacterium
CCAAATATTTACTGTCCTTGGCTTTCTCCATAGCGAAGTTCCAGCCTGCTTCAAAAGAAGTGTAGTCCGCGATCTTAACCGGGCCGTCCTTTGTCATACCGCTGACGGTCATTACGGGCTCGTCTGCGGCAAATGCGGTAATCGAGAGTGCGCCTGCCAACAAACAGATCGTCATAAGAATTGCAAAAATTTTCTTCATAGGTAAAATTCCTTTCTGTTTTCGGTACTGATAGTACCATTTTTTGTTATCGTAGCATTAATATATCACATGGAGCGTTACAAATGTGTTACAAAAAAAAAAGAGAACGGCAAAAATCTTTCAAGAATTTTTTGCCGTTCTTTGAAAATTAGTTAAACATAAGCATCGCGCAGGTTTCCTCCGCCCAGCTGTACTGTGTCATATATTCGCCGTGAAATTCGGGCTTGCCGGTTTCAAGATAGCTGAAATAATCGCACTTGATAAGACTTGTATCAACACGGTAACACGGAGTCTCGTGGCATAAAACCGCCTCCGCTCCCACCGATTTCAGCGTGTTTTTCAAATCCATAAATAGCTGGCGCAGATACGCTGAATTTTTGGTATCGTCTGTATCGTCGGGAAAAAGAGCGACACAGATCTGCTTTATCGTCATTCCTGCTCCCTTTCGGTCTACAAGAAAGGCAAACAGCTCTTTCGTTTTCAGACGCTTGAACATCAGCTTCTCATCCTTTACGTACACCTCGAAATTCCCGAAGCAGCTTACCGTAAGTAGCTTTTCCCTTTTTCTAACACCCTTAATGTTGTCAATTTCGGCTTGCACGTCCTCAGCCGCAATAGGCTTCATCAAATATCCCGATGCATGAAGCTTGAACGCCGGAATCGCGTATTCTTCATATCCTGTGCAGAATACGATCTTACAATTCGGACGAGCAGCTATGATCTTTTCAGCAAGAGCAAGCCCTCCCATACCGCGCATATTGATATCCAAAAAAGCAATATCTGCTGGATTGTTTTTCGCAAATTCAAGTGCTTCTTCACAGTCGGAAAACTTTGCGACCTCTGTAATATCGGGTGAAACCTCGATCGCTGCCACCAATGCGCCAAGCATCAACGCTTCATCATCAACCGCTATTGCAATCATTTTCTTACCTCCTTTGGAATTATTACCAGCACCTTGGTGCCGACGCCTACAGTGCTTTCAATCTCCAGCTTACCGTTTACCATTACCTTAAGGCGTTCGCGAATGTTGCGAAGGCCCAGATGCTTTCTCTCGTCGATCAGCACGCTTGTATCAAAACCTACTCCATCATCCACCACCGAAACGCAATAATCCGTGTCAGTCTCATAGGAAACAACATGAACCGTTCCTCCCTTGGATAGCTTCATAAGTCCGTGCTTGATCGCATTTTCAACGATCGGCTGCACAGTCAGTGCGGGGATATAGAAATCTTCAGAGTTCATTTCAAATGTGAACGTCATATCCGGGAATCGCACATTTTCAATACTGACATAGTAGTGCACGTGCTCCATTTCCTGTGACATAAGTATCGGCTTGGGGTTGTCAAGCTCTCCAAAATTACCGCGGAGATACTTTGCAAAATTGTGTGCTAAGTCGCTTGCCTTGGGAGGATCCATCTTACAAAGCTGCTCGATACTGCCAAGCGTATTGTAAATGAAATGAGGACGGATCTGACTCATCATCGTGGAGATCCTGCTTTCGGCAAGCTTTGCGTTCAGAACGATTTTCTCCATCTCAAGTTCCTTTGCCTTAGCTGCCGCATTGATGTTACTCGGTATGAACTTGAGAACCATAATTGCCGCAACGGCAACCAACGCAAGGAAAACGTATTGAGAAATTACGCCGCCCTTCCAAATGGCAAGCTTTGTTCCTGTAACGTCAATGACAAATGCGGTCAAGGGGAGAAATGCTCCGATATACAACCACCTTTTCTTTGTTTTAACGAGAAAGAATTCTCTTACAAGGCAAACAGCAATTACAGCATTCGCAATAAGCTGTACAACCGACCACCAAGCCCAAGTATCATAAAAGCACACCTCGGTTATCAACGGCAGAACGAAGAATACCGCATTGGCAACTCCCAAAAGAACAACAGCAATATTACTTGCTTTTTGCATTGTTTTAAGTAAACACGTAATCAGTATGCAAAGGAACAGCATATAGAACATCATCGAAGCACCGAGGATCGTTGTATTCGAAACCGTCGACTCACTATAAAAATAAACGCCCTCTGCGTGATAAGAGAAGTAAAGTCCAGCAAACAAAATCGCAAGCCCGGTAAACCAAATAAATTTGCTGCTTTTAATATGAATCAAAGTTGAAAACAATGCAATACCAAGGAACACGATAGAGATAAGCATCATTATCATACCAACGGTTCTCTGTGTATCCCCTTTTTCCGAGGCACTGTTTTCAAAATCGATTCCCGTCCACAAAGCCGTTTTAGACAGCATTTCGTCGATCGCGGTTTCGTTTCCGAAGCTGTGAGGATTATGAACCAAAATTTCAATCATGTCCTCACTTGCGCTTGTCAAGGTATATGCCTCCCACCGAACTCCGCAAAGCGAATCTCCGTAGAGGGGATTTTCGGTGTCCATTACGTATGGCTCGCTTCCAACCTCGTAAAAGGTTAAATTGATGTGGTCCAAAAAGAAAGCAATCGGTATTTCGTATCTGTAAACACCTTCATATCCCCCCTCGGGATCCAGCATATGAAAATTACCTCGTAAGGTGACGTCGCCTTCTGTAGACGGAATGTGTTCACCCTCTACGATCTGTTGCCATTCACCGTCGCCAATCCGATATTCACCGTCAAAATACACGCTTCCAATCATCGACGGCATCGCTTGCATACTGTTACTGTTGTTGAACCACAAAAGGAAAGCGGCAAGCAAAAGCAAGAGCAAAATGCCCGCAACTCCCAAATATGATTTTTTTATTTTCTGAAATTTGTATTTTATATTTCCCATTTATCTTACCCCCAAAAAAATCAAGGCTTCAGGCATCCGATAGGAACAACGCAAACGCCGTCAGGTCTACGATAAGCATAATCCCCCGTTCCGGTCAAAACCATCAGGAAGGATGGTACATTCATCTTTTCGATATCGATTTTTGCCGCCATCGCCTTGAGGCTCTTTGCACCTTCTTCGATCAGCTTATCTCCGCCCAGCTTGATTTCAATAAGACCGTACTTGCCGTTTCTCAAATGAATGACCGCGTCGCATTCCTGGCCGTCTCGATCTCTGTAATGATAGACTCCACCCCCCAATGCATCCGCAAAAACACGAAGGTCGCGTACGCAAAGCGTTTCAAAAAGGAAACCAAAAGTCTTCAAATCGTTTACCAAATCATTCGGTCCGATTCCAAGTGCCGCAGCGGCAATGGATGGGTCGATATAATATCGAGTATCAGAGGAACGAATTGCCGTTTTTGAGCGAAGATTCGGATTCCAAGCGGGCATATCCTCTACAACAAAGATCTTACGTAAGGCGTTCAAATAGGAAGCCACCGTTTCCTCGTTGATAGACGCTTCGTCGTTTGCGGCAACATCCTGCGCTAAGACGGTATTGGGAATTTGTCCGCCCTGATTTCTTGCATACGAGCGCATCAGGCGGCGAACTCTTTCGGGGTTCTTTTGCACGTTGTCTGCACGGTTAATGTCGGAATGAACCACCGCGTCGTAATAATCTATCGCTTGATCAAGCGCGATCTCATCGCGCATATCAATCGCCTGCGGCCAACCGCCGCGGCATAC
>JAFOCB010000120.1 GCA_017381515.1 Clostridia bacterium
CAGTCAAATCGGACTCGCCCATTACGATGATAGTCGCACCTATTTTGACCCCAATATTGCCAACGAATACGTAAATCGTATTGCCTATAAGCCCGAAGGATACACCGACAGCGAGATTGCCCGTGAATATTTGGCAATTTGCGAAAGCGGTTGGGATGCCAATCCTCGCTTTGAATATGAAACCTACAATAATGCCGCCGTTGACCTCAATTCACTTTTATACGCTTTTGAAAGTAATATGGCGTACTTTGCCGATGAGCTTGACAACGGGGAAAGCGAGGCGTGGACAAAGCTTGCCGCCGACCGAAAGGCAACCATGATAAAATATCTCGAAAACAAAGACGGTCTTTTGGTCGATTACAATTTCGAGAAGAAAAAGCAGAGCGAGATTTTCTCGGTTGCATCGATTTATCCGCTTTTTGTTGGTCTTGCCGACGAAAAGCACGCAAAGGCGGTTGTGGATAACCTGAACCGATTGGAAAGAGAGTACGGCCTACTCACCTGTGAGGAAAATGACGTTGAGGGTACATTCCAGTGGGATGCGCCGAATGGCTGGGCTTGTTTGCAGTATATTGCGATTATCGGACTGGATAACTACGGGTACAAGGAGGAGGCAAGACGAGTCGCCGAAAAGTACGTTTTGCTTGTCGAAAAGGTATTCAAAGAAACCGATAATCTTTGGGAAAAGTACAACGTTGTCGAAGGAAACGTAAACGTAAAAGGCGAATACGAGATGCCGCCGATGATGGGATGGAGCGCAGGAACCTATCTCGCCGCCCTCGACTATTTGAATAAATAAATGTAAAAAAAACGATGCGAATTCGCATCGTTTTTTTGTATTATTGTGTATATTCTTAAAATTCGCTGCGTCCCTCTAATGCGCGCATGAGGGTAATTTCGTCGGCGAATTCCAAGCTGCCGCCTACGGGGATTCCGTAAGCCAGACGGGTAACCTTCACTCCCATTGGTTTGAGCAGTCGGGAGATATAGGCGGCGGTTGCTTCACCGTCGACCGTCGGGTTGGTAGCCATAATAATTTCTCGTACTTCGTCGTCGGCAACCCTTTTAAGCAGTTCGCGTACTTTGATTTGGTCGGGACCAATTCCGTCGAGTGGCGAAATTACTCCGTGAAGTACGTGATAGGTGCCGTTGAATTCCCTCGTCCTCTCGAAAGCGATTATATCGCGCGGGTCCTCGACTACGCAGATAACGCTGCCGTCCCTCGACTTGTCCGAGCAGATGTCGCATTTATCGAGGTCGGTCAGATTTTGACACACCGAGCAGCAGTGAATGTGCTTTTTCGCCTCGACAATCGCGTTTGCGAAATCTTTTGCCTCGTCGTCCGAGAGTGAGAGCAGGTGAAAGGCTAACCGTTGAGCCGATTTTTTGCCTATTCCGGGCATTTTTTCGAATTGCTCGGTCAGTTTGGCAAGTGACGGAATTTTATATCCCATATCAGAACAAACCACCCATTCCCGGAATGTTGGGTATGTTGAGTGATGACGAAATTTTTGCCATTTCTTCTTCACCTGTTGTGTCGGCTGTGCGCATTGCCTCATTAACCGCGGCGGTGATTAAATCCTCTAACATTTCAATATCGTCGGGGTCAACTATTTCGGGCTTTATCGAAAGGTGGGTAACCTGATGCTTTCCTGTAACGGTGACCTCCACCATTCCGCCACCCGATGTTGCGGTGTATTCGGCGGTTTCAAGCTCGGCTTGTTTGGTCTGCATATCCTCCTGTGCCTTTTGAACCTGCTTCATCATTTGCTGAATGTTGTTTGAGCCGGAGCCGTAGCCCTGGGGTAATCTTGCCTTCATTTTTATATCTTCCTTTCGGCTAATTTATTTATCAATTCCTGCCTGTCTTGCTCGTGAAACGAGGTCGTCAAGCGGGTCAATTTCATCGTCTGCGTTTGGCTCGGGAGTGTTTCCCGTCGCCTTTTTTTTGGTATAAGGGCCGATTTTATAGTTTGTTCCCGTCACCTGCACAATGGCGGCTTTGAGCGCCGATTTGTGTCGGGGACTGGTGTTAATCATATCCCTGAAACTCTCGTTTTTAAAGTCGATGAGCATACAATCGTTTACGATATATGCCTGCGACCCTTCGAGAGCCGCCTTCATCATCGGGTCGGTTTTACCCAGCGCACCGAGAATATCATTCCAGTTTTTATACGGCATATCGCCGCTGCTCTGCGACTTTGTTTCGCTTACGGGGGCAAAAGCAACCGTAGCCGAATTATCATCGGCCATCGACGGCACCTTTATATCGTCGGCGGTAACCTTTTTTTGATACACCTTGACGGCGGCTTCCTCATCGGATTTTTCGGGCAATTTGATGGCTTGCGTTGCCGCAATATCCACAGTGTTATCGGGTAATTTGACCGCCTGCGTTGCTGCAATATCGGTGTCTTTTGTGGTGACGACGTCACCTTTTTCCGCCCTTGCGCTTGCCGTCAGCACGGTTCCTGCTTCCAGCGCAGAAATTCGGCGCAAAATGGCGGTTGTTGACTCGTCAAGCGACGGGTCGCATAATCTTATTAGTGCCGTTTCCATGATGGTACGGCGGTTTGCCCCTCTGTTCATGTCGGAAAATGCCTTTTCAAATACCTCGATTGCGTGGATAATCGCATCGAGAGGCATATTCTGGCCTTCTTTTTTCAGTTTTTCGATTTCCGCCGACGAGCAAACGACCAGTTTTTCGGGATTTTTGATCGCCTTTATCATCATGATATTGCGGAAATGTTCAATCAGCTCGCAGCAGAGTCGGGTCATATCCTTTGACCTTTCGTAAAGCTCGGCTATGGTTTCGAGCGCCTGCTCACTGCTGCGATTTACTATCGAAAGGGCAAGTCGCTCGATATATTCGCGTCCCGACATTCCCGCGGCATCGAGCACCGCGTTTTCATCAACTTCGTTTCCCGTAGCGGCGCAAACGTCGAGCAGGGAAAGGGCATCACGCATAGCGCCATCCGACAGCTTTGCGATAATCAGTGCGGCATCGGGAGTGAGCGAAACGCCTTCTTTTTCGGCAATTTCGGTCAGTCGTGCGGCAATTTCCTCCACGGCAATTCGGCTAAAATCGAATCGCTGACAGCGCGAAAGAATGGTCGCGGGTAGCTTGTGCACCTCGGTCGTAGCGAGAATGAATATAACGTGTGCGGGTGGCTCCTCGAGTGTTTTGAGCAGAGCGTTGAATGCCGCACCCGAAAGCATGTGCACCTCGTCGATGATATAGATTCGGTACTTTGCAGTTGCGGGGGAGAAGGCGGTATTATCGCGAAGCTCCCTTATGTTATCGACGCCATTGTTTGACGCTGCGTCGATTTCGGTGATGTCAAAGATGCTTTCGTCATTGATACCCTTACAAATTTCGCATTCGTTACAGGGATCGCCTGCCTGCGAATTGAGACAGTTTACCGCCTTTGCAAATATTTTAGCGCAGGAGGTCTTTCCCGTTCCACGCGATCCGGTGAAAAGGTAGGCGTGAGAAATATGATTGTCGGTAATCTGATTTTTCAGCGTTTTGACAATATTTTTTTGACCTACTACTTCGCTAAAATTACGCGGACGGTATTTTCTGTAAAGGGCTTGATACATTTCATCACCTGCTTTTTTTAGTCGGGATAAAGATAATGCCGATCATGCACTTGGGTATGCGGGTGTGCAGATTGACTGCGGCGCACAAGGAAATCCGCTTAATGCTGCTCGGTTCCCCGCCTGACATGGTTCACAGCCCCCTGTCGCACAGGACCAACACACCCGCACGCCCGAATGTACGAACGGCAATATCACGATAATTATTATAATACATACTTTTCATTTTTACAAGTATAAAATATAAACTTAATAGTTTGACATATAGTATGGTTAGATGGTATAATGAAAAAGCTAGTTATGACCTTTTACGAATGGGGGAAATGTGAATATGAAGCTACTTATCGTTGTTGTCAATTCAAATGATGCAAATCAGCTTTCGTCAGCGCTGACCGAAGCTGGAATGAGCATTACAAAGCTTGCTACTACCGGCGGATTTTTAAAGCAGGGAAATACCACCTTCTTTATGGGAATCGACGACGACCGAGTTGACGAAGCCCTCGAAATTATAAAGAAATATTCCGGTGTTCGTATCGAGGTACAACCCATTCATCAGGTATCGGCATACCCGAGCATCGCATCAACCTCAATCGAAACAAAGGTTGGGGGAGCGGTTGTTTTCGTTACCGACGTCGAAAGGTTTGAAAAGCTGTGAGCGCATTTAGCAGGTTTGTCGGAAACGAAGGAACGGTCGAGCGGCTGGACAGTATGCTTCGGTCGGGTCGAGTGCCCCACGCCTTTATTATCGAAGGGGTTGTCGGCACGGGACGAAGGACACTTGGGAATATGCTTGCACGGGCTCTTGCTTGCACGGGCGAAAATAAGCCGTGCGGTGAATGTGCCTGCTGTCTGATGAGTGAAAATCCCGATATTGTCACCGTCTTACCCGAAAAGGCGAATATCACGGTTGACAAAATTCGTAAAATCAGGGAGGACGCTTATATTCTCCCGAATCAGTCGGACAAGCGAGTTTTCATCATTCCCGACGCTAATTTAATGAACGAGCAGGCGCAAAACGCACTTTTAAAGGTGTTCGAGGAGCCGCCCAAAAGGGTTGCCTTTATCCTCACCTGCGAATATGCCAATCAGCTGCTTGCCACCGTACGTTCACGCGCCGTGGTGTTAAAGCTTTCCTCGGTGCAAAGGGACGCGGCGGTCAAATATATTTTGGAGCAAAATCCCGGATTTAATTCAGCCGAGGTTGAGCGAGCCGTAGCCGACGAGGACGGTAATATCGGTCGTGCGCTTGTACGTCTTTCCGGTGAGGATAAGGCGGACTTTACCGCGCGTGAGATACTCTCCTGCATTGGCGAAAGGTCGGAGTTTGCGCTTATGAAGGCACTTCTCGTCATCGAAAAGGACCGCGTCTTTGCAAAGTCGGTTTTATCCGCGATGAGTGTGCTTGTGTCCGAGTCACTAGCGGTCAAAATGGGCGCACCAAAAAGCTATGCGCCCGACGACATTCGCACCATTTTGAGCGAAAAATTTACTCGTCACCACCTTATCGGAATATCCGAGGTTTGCCTGTCGGCAAGGAAGGATTGTGACGCAAACTGTAACGGTCCGCTTATGGTGACTAATTTGTGTGCTTGTATTCGTGCGCAAATTGATTTATAATAATACGAGTCGGTCTTAAATTTGACCGATTTTGAATAAATTTTAATGGAGGCAATTATGGCCGAGGTAATAGGAGTAAGATTTAAAGAAAACGGAAAATCTTACTATTTTGACCCAAAGGGTAAGGAATATAAAATCGGAGATTTGGTAATAGTTGATACCGCGCGTGGAATCGAGCTTGGCGAGGTTGCAAACGGCAACCAAACCGTGTCGGACGATGACGTAGTACAGCCGCTTCGCGAGGTGGTCAGAAGGGCTACCGACGACGACTTAAAGCACCGCGACGAGCTGAAAGATAAGGAAAAAAGCGCCTTTACCATCTGCGAGGAAAAGATTGCGGCACACGAGCTTGATATGAAGCTGGTCGAGGTTGAATACTCATTCGACGGAACAAAGATTATTTTCTACTTCACTGCCGACGGACGAGTTGATTTCCGCGAACTTGTAAAGGATTTGGCTGCGGTATTCCACACCCGAATTGAGCTGCGTCAAATCGGTGTTCGCGACGAGGCAAAGATGCTTGGCGGACTCGGAATTTGCGGACGTCCGTTTTGTTGCAACCGCTTTTTAAACGACTTTTTACCCGTATCGATAAAGATGGCAAAGGAACAGGGGCTTTCCCTTAATCCTGTTAAAATTTCGGGTACCTGCGGACGACTGATGTGCTGTCTCAATTACGAGCAGAACGTGTACGAAAAGCTGAATAAAACCACACCGAAGGTAGGCGCATTTGTGTCCACTCCCGACGGTGAAGGGGTTGTCATCAGCGCAAGCGTACTCGGCCAGAAGGTAAAGGTGCGACTCGAATCACGCGACAGTCTCGAAACCTATTCCTGCGAGGAAATTCAGGTAATCAAGGGCAAAAAGAAAACCGACGAAAAGAAACCCGAGGACAAGGGCGAAAAAGTCGAAAACTAATTGCATTTATTGATTATTACAAATTTTACACTTGCTTTTTTAAAACTGTGTGATAAAATGTACTTGTGTATATGGGTTAACCCCCATAAAAAACCGCTTATTTCCTGCGCTTTAAGCGGATATTACTTAATAAAATTTAGGTCGAGCGCAGCGGCTGGTAAAAGGAGTTGTATATTCATGGCACACAAGATTACTAATGATTGTATCGGTTGTGGCGCTTGTGCAGATACCTGCCCCGTTGGCGCTATTTTCGAAGGCGACGGCAAGTACGAAATCAACG
>JAFOCB010000121.1 GCA_017381515.1 Clostridia bacterium
GCTCTGCTATACTAAAAGAGGTCAAAAAAAAGTCCGCCCTGCCTAGCACTTGACAAGGCGGACGGCTTTTTGATATAATGACCAAGGCAGAAGGTGTTACCAGCACCCCTGCGAACACAATGAGGAACGAGCTCACTATATCCGTCTGCTTTAGTATAGCAGACACAAGCCGTAATGTCAAGGCGGTTTTGTATATTTAGAGTTAGTTCCTCCGTAAAAATACGGAGGTTTTTTTATGGCAGAAAACAAAACAACAGTAAAGCGTAACGCTCGCTATTGGTGGGCGGTCTTGTATCCCGAAAATATGCTCGAGGGGTGGCAAGAGGACATTGGCGACCTTGTTCAGCTTCCGTATGCTTATTGCATACACACAATGGACAAGGACTCCAAATCAGAGCACCGCAAAGACCATATTCACTTGATTTTGGTCTTCCCGAACACAACGACTCAGGCACACGCCGAAAGCGTGTTTCAGAGGCTTTGTGCAGAGGGCAAAAAGGCATTTAATACTATTCAGTCGATTATCAATATTCGCAACAGTTACGACTATCTGATACACGACACCGAGACCTGCAAGAAAAAGGGCAAGGAGCTCTATTCAGAGGCGGAGCGTATCAAGGGCAACTGCTTCGATATTGGCGCATACGAGCAAATCGGACTTGCCGAAAAAAACGACATCTGCAAGGAGCTCTGCTCCGCCATTGTAGACAATGGCTTCACGAACTTTGTCGATTTTTACAGCTTCGTTATAGCTACATACGAGGACAGCAATTACTTCGATATTCTGAAAACTTACAGCGGTCTATTTGAGCGCCTTTGCAAAGGCAACTACCACAAGTGGCAAGAGAACCTGCAGAACCGATGAGCATATTTTTTCGGTTACTACGACCGAAAAAATATGTGACGGAAGACGGAAGACGAAAACAACAAAAAAACAAAGAAAAAAGAGGGGAGAGCGTAAGCTCTTTCCTCTTTTCGTTTAGTAGCAATTTTGACAAGGTCGCCGACCTCGTTCGATAGCTTCAGCTTTTGTCATTCGCAAGGGACTCTGCATATTGGAGCAGTAGCTTATACTGTGGTAGCATTTGCCCGTCCTCGATACATAAACCCACTCGGCAGGAGCTTCGGGCTGTGGTGCTTCTTCCTCTGAAGCTTCGTCCTCTGACTCGATAACGACAACGGACGACAAGCCTGCATGCGAGCTCGAACTGTCCGCAGGCTGTTCGGCCTCGCCGCAGGCACCCATACACAAGAGGAGCAGAAGCGCAAGGACGAGGGAAAGTGCTTTTCTCATAGAATCACCTCGACAACAGCATAGCACTTTTTGGTGCTTTTTTCAAGCTGTTGTTCTATCCTATGAGAAAACACGCTCGAGGGGTGCAGGGTGCTCCCTGCCACACGATTTAGCGAAGCTAAGTCTAGTGTGTTAGACTTTGCAAAGTCTTGGGCGGATTAAGTGAGGTAATTATGTTTGCAATTCATAGGGTAGAAAAATGCAAAAAGACGGCAGTTTTTGGTCTGCAGATAGAAGCAAACCGAACGGTCGCCGACCACGAAAAAGGGCGCAACTTTGACAAGTCTGACATCGATTGGGAGCGCACAAAACTCAACCAACATTTCAAGGGGCTACACTGCGAAAATTGGTCTGAAGGCATTTCGCAGGAGCTCAAAAAAGCAGGAATTGAAAAAGCGCCAAAATCAAACGCCGTCGTCCTGCTTGACGGACTTTATACTGCAAGTCCGCAATGGTTCGAGGGCAAAAGCAAAGCTGAAATAATCGACTTTTTCAAGGACTGTCTGAAGTTCCATATTCAGCACTACGGCAAACCTCTGAACGCCGTCATACATTGGGACGAAAAATCGCCCCATTTGGCTGTGGCAAGTGTGCCGATTATTGAAACCGAGCAGGGCGCGAAGCTCTGCGCCAAAGAGATTATGGGCGGTCGTGCCGATTATAGAGCCCGACAAGACCAATTTTTCGAGCAGGTTGCAAAAAGCAGGGGCTTCGAGCGTGGGGAACGCTCCGATCCGAAGCATAAAAAAAAGCACCTTTCGGTGCAGGACTACAAAAAACAGCAAAATGAGGCGCAAATTTCGGCGCAGGAGCGTGTTTTAGAAAAAAACCGTGCTGAATATCAA
>JAFOCB010000122.1 GCA_017381515.1 Clostridia bacterium
ATAGCACACCGTCCTCGTCAGTACGTTCAAACATAAGGGTAATAAAGTCAGCAGGGGTAAGGTCGGCATCATCCATACTCACAATTTTTTCTTCCATAATTCATTCTCCTTATCATTCATTGTAAGGATATTATAAACATACTCCTGCACCAAATTCGGTACAACACAGGTACTTTTTATATTATAACAGATATTCTTTATATCTCAAATAAATAAGCATACAAAAGCTCCCCACCAATTTCTCGGCAGAGAGCTTTTGCTTTATAGGATGACAATTTTGGAGTGTTTGTTAAATCAGGTTATTCAGGGTTCAACCTCTTCGATTCCTAACCCTTCTAAAAAAACGATTAGTTCCCCTAAATATTTTACTCGTTCAAGGTTTATCGGCGGGTTTTCTTCGTATCCATGATCACCGCCGACGCTCTCGTAGCTATCTTCGCAGTAGGTCATGTGCAAAAGATAACCCCACTTTTTTGCATCTTTGTCCATTTCCCACAGCTGCTTAAATGAGTCTATGCTTGCATTTTCGAACATCATGCTAATTAAAGTGTACGCGTCAAAATCCTTTTGAATATCCATATCATTCACCTCGCTATTTTAATTATAATTGTAAACCGATTTGAGCGCAAGTTTATTAAAATCACGGGATTAAACTCGGCTTTTTTAGAATCTGGTACAGAAATCCGAGCCCATATGGATTAGAATAACAAAATATTCCGTATTCTGGGAGTATTTTTTCAACCAAGGCATCCCTCTTTTTGCCATCGTCGGTGACAATGTAAACGTAGTGGCAAAATTCCTGTGAAAAATTCATCTTTGACATCAAAGTTTGGTCATCGCGGTCAAATTCGGTGATAAAACCGACTATCGCATCACCCTTTTTAAAGGCAATATCGGTCCAAAACCGATGGCTTTCATCATCGGTTATTTCCTCCATACCCTGCGAAATTGCCCACAGCTTAACGGCACAGAGCATTTTTTGTTTTTTAATATCCATGAAAGGCCTCCTTTAATTTCTGTAATTAGGTAGGTGTGTCTCCTTCGACACAAAAAGTATCGTCTGGCGATCTAATTTATCGGTACGACGCAAAACTTCAGATAAGTCCGCACTTTCGTCCAGACGCTCGACCAGTCCCGCAATCATAAGCGGCTTGTTCACGCAGTTGAAATTTCGTATCTTTTCAGCCCTCGACCAAAAATCCGCAAGGGACAAAAAGGAATAATAGTGGTACATTTGCTTTTCGCTTTCGCTTAAAGAGACCACCTCGCATATTTGCGAATCGGTTATTACAAATTTGCCGTTTGGCAACAGATTCAGGTACAAATTTTTATTCTCTTTCAGTCGTATCGGCTTAAAGTGTTTGATATAGTCGGCGACAAATCCTCTGAAACTGCGTGTTTTACCATACCCGTTTGTGATACGGGCGAAGTCGCCCTCGGGATAATGGGTTAAAATATCGTTATAACGCATCAAGCGGTCGGGGTAATTTTGGCTCCTTGACCGATGAAAAAAGGTAAGTTCGTCCATTTCTGCGCTACTTGTAAGCAGGTCAAAGTATTCGGATGTGCATTCCTCTCCGTCGCATTCTCTTTGCACCAAGAATGCCCAAATCGGCTCACCCTTTGGCTTTATACTGCGCAAAAAATAGATCTCATCAATATAAACCTCGGCAAAAAAGGTGTAGTCGCGATCATACCTTTCTTCCGCACCCTTACCTAAAATAGAATGGATAGCATCCT
The DNA here is from genome assembly GCA_017381515.1 of Clostridia bacterium. Classification (GTDB taxonomy): domain Bacteria; phylum Bacillota; class Clostridia; order Oscillospirales; family Acutalibacteraceae; genus UMGS1976. The sequence continues at coordinate 1,741 of JAFOCB010000122.1, forward strand.
TTATAACAGTTCGGTTTTCTACCACCGTAAGCCCTTCCGAAAAGGTTAAGCTTGCGGTGGTTTTCCCATTTTCGTTTATGGTCAGATTTTTAATATATACGTTCATAGCTCATGCTCCAACATTTCGGCAAATTTCTGCTCGCTTATCATTGTGACACCATTTTTCATCGCCGAAGCAATCTTTTTATTGCCCGGCATCGAGCCGTAAATTAAAAAGTCGGTGTCGCTTGTCACATTTTCACTCGTCCTCGCTCCCAGTGAGGTAAGCTTGATTTCATCCTTCCATTTAAGCGCAAGCATCCTTTTTTCGTGATGGGCGGTTGCACCGAGAGATTTTCCGTAGGCAATATCGTTATATTCGGCAACCAGTCCGTCAACCGGGTATCCAAAGCCATCGGGAGTCCATTTTGCAATAATGCTCTTTATTTCCTCCGCACTTGTTCCGTCGGCAATAAGAGTATGCTCGACCACGTCGAAATTGTTTTCTTTCAGAAATTCGAGCTGCTCCTTTTTGGTCGCAGGTGCATTTTCCTTTATAAGCTCAAAGGCGCAAAAATCGAGATGTGACAATCGTCCCAAATCGGCGGTTATGCTTCTGACCCCACCCGAAGCTATGCTTCTCGGGTGGGTATTGGAGGGAGATAACTTTGCCAAAATGTTAAAGTCCTCGTAGGACAATACACCCTCGCCACGCACCTCAAAGCTCTCTTTACACGGGACAGCCAGAGGTATGTTGCGAAAGTTTTTTACCGTATGGGTGACGTCCTCTCCGACAAGTCCGTCACTACCACGCGTAATCGCCTGCTTAAACCTGCCGTTTTCAAAACGAAGCACAAGCGTCAAAACGTCCATCTTCCATGAAAGTATAATTTCTCTGCCGTTTGCAAACTCGACAATATCCTCCACGCTTTTTGTATTATTACAGGAAAGCATACTCGCTTTTATTCTCATGGGCAATATAGCCGCTGCCTGCGCCATAGCTTTCCTCGATGGCATCGGTTAGCTGTTTCTGCTGCTCTGTGGTGTAAAAAACAGGTGTTTTATTCATAATTTAGTCCTTTCAGGCGGTAAAGCCAATTTTGATAACTTTTTCTTGGGCAACGTCGGTGGGCAACTCGATGTCCTCGGCACAAAGGGTAAATATATCGTTGTCGCTGATTTTGTCATAGTCCATATTTACGAGGCGGTTTGCCTGCGCCATTTTTGCCCTTTCGATGATGTTTCGGACATATCGTCCGTTGCCGAAATCCGACCTTTTAGTAGCGGTATCGAAAATTTTGCCGAGCTTTTCCTTCACACCGCCGGCTAATTCAAATCCGTTTTCCCTTGCGATAAGCTCGGAAATTTCGCAAAGCTCGTCGGTGTTGTAATCGTCAAAGGGAATGTGGAAGGCAATTCGTGAGCGCAGTCCCGGATTTTTATTGAGGAAGCCCTCCATTTTATCGGGATAGCCGGCAAAGATTACAACCGTGTCCTTGCGATTATTTTCCATTTCCTGAACTATGGTGTTAATGGCCTCGTCACCATACATTCCGTCACGGTCATCGACGAGAGAATATGCTTCGTCAATGAAAAGAACGCCACCCTTTGCCCTCTTAAACGCCGCCTGAACAAGCGGTGCTGTGTGACCGACAAATTTGCCTACCAAATCGGCTCGACCAACCTCGTGGATTTCGCCGCTTGAAAGGAGTCCGTTTTCCTTCATAATCTCGGCAAAAAGACGGGCAACGGTGGTTTTTGCCGTACCGGGATTGCCGGTAAACACCATATGCATCGAAGGTTGCTCATTCTTTATGCCCCTGTCGGCAAAAAGCTTCTGCGCCTTGTAATAACCGAGCGCCTGATTCATCACTTCCTTCGCTTTTTCGAGTCCAATCAAATTTTGCAGTTTTTGATACGCATTGCCCTTCGGCTTTTCTTTTTTAAGTGTCGCCTTTGCCATTTCGCTGGTTTTGTACTGGGGATAAATGTCGTTGCACAGCTTATTCGAGTGCCATTCGTCAAAAATTCGGTTAAGCTCGGCTGCGGTATAGCCCTTTTCCTCGCTAACGCGGTTGAGTAACTTTTTGTCGGCGCGAATGTAAACATCCTTTGCCTTGCTCTTTAAATACTCACTCGCCTGCTGACTAAACACGATGTCCTCGTACAATTCGATAAAAGCGGTGCTTCCCCAATTTGACAGAAACTCTTCCTTGAGCTCGTTTGCGCTTTTGGGCAGGCAGAATATTGTAAGCACCTTATTCTTATACTTGGAAGCGATTTCGCAGATTGCCGCGACAAGAGCGTTGCTTCGTCTGCCAAATTCAGCGTCGTTAACCTCATCCCCTACGAAACGGATTACGACCGCGCCACCCTCACAGCTTCGGTAAAGAGCGTTGAAAGAAGCTCCCGGAAACGCGCTTTTTTCGCAGTAATCCAAAAAGCAGTAGCGTTGATTTTTTAATCTGCCATTTTCGTAGAGTGCCGAAAGGAGATTTTTATACACCTCTCTTCTTGCCTCGCGGTCGTCGGTACGAACTATGTAGTGGACGGGATGACCTTCCGCCCTTTTCTTGCGTCCACCCATATAGATTCGCTCGATTTCGGGAATCATCGTTTTGCTAAAAAGGAATTTGTCGGCGGTTGAGGTGATGTCGGCAACGCCTTTTTTGCCATCGATGAGCGCCTCGCCAAATTCACAATGAGGACGACTGGCGGTCAATGCGCCGATTTCAAAGGCATCCAAAATATCATCGTCATCGCCGATATAGTCGTTTCGATAGGCGCACGAAAGCATATTTCGTATGGTTCCGAAGGTCACCTCTTCGATTTTTGCTTTTTCGATTTCAAAGGGAAGTCTTTCGGCATATTTTACAAACTGCTTTTCTATGCTCTGGTCGGTCTTGCATATCGCACCGAAGGTCATTCCGTTTCGCCCTATGCTGACGGTAAAAATAAAATTCTGCTGGTCAGACTTTTGAAAAAGGGATTCGGTGATTTCATAAATTTCGCCCGAAATCGCTTGCGCTTCTTCGCGGGTAATCCGCTCGTTTGATTGGTCATCACTCAACACTCTCAACGCATCAATTTTGTAAAATACCATACCTTTTACCCCCATATTTTTTCATTTCAAGCATATTATATAAAACACTATGTGCCGTTTTTGGTACATAAATAAAATGCCCCACGACTTTTTTGATATAATAAATATACCAAACGTTATGGGACAATATTGGGACAAAAAAACAGAGTGAGCTTGCTCTATTTACTTTTCCTGCAAAGTATGATAAAATAAGACAAAATATTCTAGGAGGTTTTAAATATGCTTGATAGTTTGTATGAAAACATAGGCGAAAAAATTAAAGGTTGGGCAAAATGGATTTTCATTGTTGAAACAATCAGCGCGATAGTAATAGGATTAGTGCTGATGGTTAATGGTGAAGACGAAGCCGTTCTTATAGGTTTTGTCACTATATTGTGTGGTCCTATTGTCTCTTGGGTCGGTTCGTGGCTTTTATATGCCTTCGGTCAGCTTGTCGATGACGTCCACGCAATGCGTGACAAGCAAGGAACAACAGAAGAAATAAAAGCCAAGAAACAAGCACTACAAGAAGCCAGACACCAAGCAGAAATGAAAGCATTTCGCGAAGCAGAAGAAAGAGCCAAGCGCGAAGCAGAAGAAATTGAAAAATGGCAGAATGAAAATACCGCTCAAATAGACGAGCTTACCGATGAGGATTTTATCGACATCACTTGCCCCAGATGTAAAGAAACATTATCCTTTTTAAAAGATGAAACAAACGGTATTTGCCCTGAATGTGGTGCCGAATTCAAAATTTAACATGCAAAACAAGCGGAGTGGAAATCCACTCCGCTTGTTTCGTTGTGTATTTATGAAAGGTGTCCCTTACCTATACTTTTCCTCGGCTTTTTTTAAGGTTTCTTTTATTCTGTTTCTCAATTCGGTCGGTTTTGTTACTTCTACGTGATTTATGTACTGCATCGCCCAATGTTCCATCGCGTTTATACTTGCTTTGAGCGAAA
>JAFOCB010000123.1 GCA_017381515.1 Clostridia bacterium
AAAAGAAGGGGACAAACAGCACGATGAGTGGCTGTGTCTCCAATGCGCCAAGGAAATGGGCTTTAATCCTCTCGAAGGAATGATGAAGGGTATGAACCTTTCGGAAGAGGATATTGAAAATATGACAAATGAGCTTATGGGAAATATGAACGAGCTTATGAATCCCGAGGGAATCGAGGATGACGAGGATTCGTTTGAACCGGGCGGAGCCATGCCATTTCCTTTTATGAATAATATTATGGGCGGTGAAGCTGCCGAATCGACCGAAAAGGCGGATAAAACCAACGATAAAAAAGCCAAAAAGGATAAGAAAAAGAAAAAAATGATTGGCGCATACTGTACCAATCTTAATTCACGCGCAGCTCTCGGCGAAATCGACCGTATCATCGGACGCGACCGCGAGCTCGAAAGGGTTATCCAAATTCTGTCCAGAAGGACAAAGAATAATCCTTGCCTTATCGGTGAGCCGGGCGTAGGAAAAACTGCTATTGCCGAGGGACTTGCACTTCGCATTGTTTCGGGTAATGTTCCCGCTCGTTTGCTTGATAAGGAAATCCATCTTTTGGACCTGACCGCTCTCGTCGCAGGTACCCAGTTTAGAGGTCAGTTTGAGGCGAGGGTAAAGGGACTCATCGACGAGGTAAAGGCGGACGGAAATATTATCCTCTTTATTGACGAGGTTCACAATATGGTAAGCACGGGTGACAGCGAGGGTACAATGAATGCCGCCAATATGCTTAAACCTGCCTTGTCGCGTGGAGAAATTCAGGTTATCGGCGCCACCACCTTTAAGGAATACAGAAAATATATCGAAAAGGATGCCGCTCTTGAGCGACGCTTTCAGCCGGTAACGGTTGAGGAACCGTCAATTTCGGACACAATCACCATGTTAAAGGGTGTAAAGGATTACTACGAGGGCTTCCACGGAGTAACCCTGTCGGATGTAATGATTTCGAGCGCAGTTATCCTTTCTGAACGCTATATAAACGAACGCTTTTTACCCGATAAGGCAATCGACCTGCTTGACGAGGCTTGTGCAGCTGCATCCCTTCGTAATAAGGCGGCTGACAGCTTGTTAAAGGCGCAAAAGAAACTAGATGCCTTGAAGCAAAAGGAGGGTGAACTCACCTCCGATGCTGAAAATATTGACTTTGAAGCGGTTGCAAATGTTCGCTCCGAAATTGCAAAGCTTGAGGACGAAAGCAAAGGATACGAAAAGGACGCTGCCGATAATGCCGTGACCGATGACGACCTGGCGGCAGTAATCGAGCTTTGGACGGGAATCCCTGCTGCAAAGGTAAAGGAATCGGGACTGAAAAAGCTTTCATCTCTCGAAGAAACGCTAAAATCAAAGATTATCGGTCAGGACGACGCGATTAAGGAAATATCAGCAGCCGTCCGTCGTTCACGTGTGCAAATCAGCCCCAGAAGACGACCTGCATCCTTCATTTTTGTTGGCCCAACAGGAGTGGGAAAAACCGAGCTTGTTCGTCAGCTCGCGGCAGAACTTTTTGACACGCCCGAGTCGCTTATACGCCTCGATATGTCGGAATATATGGAAAAGCATTCGGTATCGCGTCTCATTGGAGCACCTCCCGGATACGTCGGCTATGACGAGGCAGGACAGCTCACCGAAAAGATTCGCAGAAAGCCCTATTCGGTCATTCTCTTTGACGAAATTGAAAAGGCACATCCCGATGTGCTGAATATACTTTTACAAGTGCTTGACGAGGGACGAATCACCGATGCCCAGGGCAGAACGGTCAATTTCGAGAATACGATAATCGTTATGACCTCGAATGCAGGCAGCGAGAAAAAGGGCGGTTCACTCGGCTTTGGAAAGACCAGCATGGACCTTAATAAAGAAAAGGTTATGAAGGCGCTTGAGGAGTTTTTACGCCCCGAATTTATCGGACGAATTGACGAAATTGTTGTGTTTAATCAGCTTTCTGTCACCAACTACGAAAGTATTGCGGCGCTTATGCTGGGTGAGCTTTCACCCGTCCTTGCCGAAAAGGGAATTGACTTTACCTTTGATAACGACGTTTGCGTAAATTTGGCAAAGAGAGCTCACGAAAATTCTGTACGCGGAGCGCGTGATTTACGCCGTCTTATCCGTAAGGACGTTGAGGATAAAATAGCTGAAATGCTTGTCGAGCGCCAGGATGAACAGATAACAAAGATAAAGGCAATTATCGAGGACGAAAAAATTTCGGTAATCGGACTATAAAAAAATACAACCAAAGTTGTATTGAAAGGTGAATCCGTTTGTGCGAAAATGCCGATTAGTGAGTTTTTTCGGAGGCGGTATAAATCTTGTATAGTCTAACCAGTAAAATTATTAAAATTGAGGAAAAAACTGCCGTCACCTTCGGCATATCCTGTGGGACGGTTTCGATTGACGACATATCAACCGACAGGGGGGAAATGATGTGCCTGATTGATAAATGCAATCAGCTTCAGCTTTCACCCACACATTTGTTTGAGGTCGTCGAGGATTTTCTGAATGAATAATGTAAAACAAAGCAGTCTGTGTTACACAGACTGCTTTGTAATTTTCAGCTTTTCGTTATCCATTCGGCAGATAATTTTGTCGCCGTTTTTAATTTCTCCGGTCAAAATCATTTCGCTCAAATCGTCCTCAACCGATTTTTGTAAAAGACGACCGAGTGGTCTCGCTCCGTATGCCTTATCAAATCCGTTTTTTACTAAATAAGTGGTGATGCTCTTATCAAATTCAGCATCTATACCGATGGATAAAAGTCGATTTTTAAGAGACAATAGCAGCTTTTCCGCAATTCTTGACATATCCTCGTTTTTAAGCATTTCGAATATGATTATATCGCCCACTCGGTTTAAAAACTCGGGGCTAAATGTCCTTTTTAGCTCGTCGGTTACAGCCGATTTTATGAATCCTGACGGGTCCTGCTCGCCGAAGCCGAATGCTCGTTTTTCGGTGATGCTTCTGGCCCCGATGTTTGAGGTCATGATAATAATCGTGTTTTTGAATGACACCCTGCGACCTTGCGAATCGGTCAAAACGCCCTCGTCGAGAATTTGTAAAAGCAGGTTGAAAATATCGGGATGCGCCTTTTCAATTTCGTCAAAGAGAATGACCGAATAGGGCTTTCTGCGAATCTTTTCGGTGAGCTGTCCCGCATCGTCATAGCCGACGTATCCCGGCGGAGAACCGATAAGTTTAGATACAGATTGTTTCTCCATGTATTCCGACATATCTAGTTTGATAATCGCACTTTCCGAGCCGAAAACTACCTCGGCGAGAGCGCGGCAAAGCTCGGTCTTTCCAACCCCTGTCGGACCGAGAAAAATAAAGGAACCAATCGGTCTTTTCGGGTCACTGATTCCTGACCTGCCGCGCCTTACCGCTCTCGCAACCGACGAAACGGCCTTGTCTTGACCTACGACTCTTTTTTGCAGCTCTTGTTCGAGGGTTAAAAGGCGTTGTCCTTCTTCCTCGGTTAATCGGCTAATGGGGATTTTCGTCCACTCGGCAACCGTCTCGGCAATATCGGACTGCAGTACTGCACCCGAACTGTGTTCGCGATTTTCGTGCCAGGTGTTTTTGAGAGCGTCGAGCTCATTTTGCTTTTCAATTTCCTTGTCACGAAGTTTTGCCGCTTCCTCAAAATTTTGTGATTTTATAGCCGTCATTTTCTCATCGCAAATGTATTTAATCTCGTCCTCAATTTGCTTGAAATCAACCGGCTCTGTTATCGAACGAAGCCGAACTCTCGCTGCCGTTTCGTCTATAAGGTCGATTGCCTTATCCGGCAAAAATCTGTCAGAAATATATCGCTTTGAAAGCTCGACGGCGGCAGTAATTGCCTCGTCGTCGATCCTCACCTTGTGATGCGCCTCGTACTTGTCGCGAAGTCCTTTGATAATCAATATCGTCGCCTCTGAACTCGGCTCGTTAATGCTGAGTGGCTGAAAGCGTCTTTCGAGTGCTGCGTCCTTTTCAATGAATTTGCGATATTCGGCTAGGGTTGTCGCGCCGATAACCTGAATTTCACCACGCGATAATGCAGGTTTAAGCATATTGGCGGCATCGGTCGAGCCCTCTGCCGAACCTGCGCCTACAATGGTATGAATTTCGTCGATGAATAGAATGATATTCCCGTCTTTTTTGACCTCGTTTACAGTATTTTTTATCCGCTCCTCAAAGTCACCGCGATATTTCGTTCCTGCAACCATCGACGTCAGGTCAATGGAAATAATTCGCTTGTCTTTGAGTATTTCGGGTACGTCATTTTCGGCAATTTTGAGCGCAAGTCCTTCTGCAACTGCCGTTTTGCCGACCCCCGCTTCACCGATTAGGCAGGGATTATTTTTGCTTCGCCTGAGTAGGATTTGTATAAGCCGATCAATCTCTTCATCTCGCGAAAATACCGGGTCGAGAAGCCCTGCCTTCGCTTTTTTGGTGAGGTCGGTGCCAAACTGGTCAACCAGCGTAGTTTTACTCTTTGCGCTATCCTTTTCCTGGGGTGAAAAGCCACCTGATGCCGATTGCGAAATTTTAACAAGGTCGTTCAGAAGTTTTTCGGTGTCGATTCCCGACGATGCAAGAAATTTGACAGCGTAGTTTTCATTTTCGCTCAGTATGCTGACCAGAATGTGCTCGGTGCCGACGAAAGAGTTTCCCATCTGTCTGGCTGTGGTAATGGATAGCTCGATAATCTTTTTTGCCCTCGGTGTAAATCTGTCGGGGGTTAAAAGTGTCCTTCCGCCGATGCCAACCGTCTGTTCCAATAGTTTTTCGATTTGCTCGGCTGTAATGCCTTTTTCTTTTAAAATACTGGCGGCAATGCCACCACCTTCACGCAGAATGCCGATAAGCAGATGTTCGCTGCCGATATACGTGTGTCCCATATTTTGCGCCGAATCAATGGCCAGATTGAGCGCGATATTCGCCTTTGCCGTAAACCCGTTGAATTTAAACATAAAAAGTCCTTTCGTCACCTTGATAATTATATTTTAGTCGGGTGGCAGAAATTTTATGCGAAAGTGGTCTCAACCCTTGTAACCAAAAAGCGAAAATCACATAGAATGATGGTGAAGGTTGGTACAGCAAAAAAGCTGTACGCTCGAAAGGGGGATAGAACGATTATGTGTAATAACGGTTTATTTGGTGGCGGCTGCTGCACTTGGATAATTATCCTTATCCTTATCTTCGCTTGCAGCGGAAACGGCTTCGGCACAAATACTACTTCCGGCTGCGGATGCGGCTGCGGTTGCAACAATGACTGCTGCTAATCCCTTTTGGTAGCAAAAAATCCGATGCATTCATTTGCATCGGATTTTTTTGTTTATTCTTTTTCCTTGATTTCTTTGAGCGCTTTTGCAAGCTGGTCGGGGCAGGAGGTCGTTTTGAATCCGCAACGGATGTTTTCGAGTCGGTTTATAACCTCATCGATTTCCATTCCTGCGACAAGCTTTGATATTCCCGAGGTGTTTCCGTTGCATCCGCCGAGGAATTTTACCTCTTTTACAATATTATCCTCGACCTCGATTGTAATGCTTCTGGCACAAACGCCTTTTGTAGTGTATGTGTATGTCATAAGTAAATCTCCTAATTGTTTTTTATTCATTATATCATTTTTTACTCATTTTACAAGTCACTTTATGCCTTAAAAATATCATAAGTTGATAAATTTAAAATAGTGTGGTATTATATTGTCAGTTTATGATAAGGAGGCGTACTAATTTATGAATAGAATCGTTTCGGCTTTGGTATCGATTTTGCTTTTATTATCGCTTGTTTCGTGCGCCAAGCCGTCAAATTCGCCTCAAACCGATTCTAATTTATCCGATCTTTCGTCGGACGGAATTTCGAGTGAAGCTGCCTCGTCCGAAATTGACGAGCGCTACGAGGGAATGGTACCGCGTAGTGATGCTACGCTAAATAAAATGACCGTAAAAAATGTGTTTTACTCTACTGCCGAGGTCTCTGATATATGTCTTATCGATGTTTCCGAGCTTGATGACGACATGGTCGAAACACTTCGTTCACTTCAAGGATTGGTAGCGCGAAATTTGGGTGGTGCGATTTATTTGCATAGCGGAAGTGCCGCCGACGAATTTTGGCTTGACTACTGCTCAACCGAGTACGGCTTTTATTTCAAAAGGACAACCCCTGCCGATGCAATAAAGCGTTTTTCGACTTATATAAAAGGGGCAATAATTTATTCCAATGATACCCCTTACGAATACACGGTTGCGAATAACGTAGCAATTCAGTCGGAGTATCTCGTCGTGACCGAAAATTCGGTTTCGCTTGTAGATTCTGTTCTCGCTAACAAGCCGCTTATCGATATTCGCAAACAGTTTAAAAGCAAGAGGGAAGCGTATGATTATATTATGGAAAATTGCCTACCTTCATCTTCAATTCGTTTTCTCGGCTTTGTAGGAAAGGGTAATGCATTCACCGATTATCTTTATGCGATAAAGGCACTTGTTTTGGATTTTGACTTTACCGAGGAATGGGAAAATGAAATGCTTTCCTATCTAGTAGGACGTCCCGACTGGTACGAGGTTTCCTATGTTTTCACCGACCGCAATTTGAGTTCGGCGCTTGTTAATACCTTCAGCGCAAGCGGATTTGGAATAATCAATGCCGGTAATTTCACTAATACCACTCTTTTTTCTTCTGCGTCAATCGAATATTTGAACAATAATATGAAGTATAGTAATAAAGAGCTTGATAAAAATATGATTTACGCGTCGATTCATTACAACGTTGATTCGTTGTCCGACGTTCAGCGTACTGCCTATACCGTTTGGAGTCATAAAAGCACTAATTCCGCAATATCTGTCGAGTTTTATCCGGCCCTTTACGAAATTGCACCGCCTATTGCAAAGTGGTTTAGACAGAATAGAACTGCAAATGATATGCTTGTTTCTGCCGATTTGGGATGTGGAATTGCCAATTTAAGCGTAATGAATCCCTCCACCGCATCAAAGTTTAGGGGAATTAACGAGTATTTCCTTAAAATGTGCGGAATAGACGTGGTCAGCGACGGTCAAAAGGTATATACGCTAAATAGCTTTAACGATATGCTCGACGGACTGACTGTTCCCGAAACTGAAAGTAATATTACCGCTTTAATCAGTTTCACCGACGTCGATGGATTTAAGAATTGGATTTCTGCGGTTGAACCGATTTCGAGTGCGCCTATGTATTTTTTAATTGATATGTCCGCGTCTAATTTCACTGGATACGAATTTGTCCAGGTGGATAAGATTGTAACCGAAATTATAAAGAATAAAAAGGACGTTATCAAATTCGTCCATGTAAAGAATATTTTGCAGTATATGTGATAATAAAAAACGCGGTCATTAGGGGTGTACTCTAAAGGACAGTTTTTTCGCAGGATATGGCATAGCCCGTTTGGGCTATGCCTTTTTCCTTTATTTAAGCGGATTTCAGCGGCTTTTCTCGCATTTCTTCCATTGCCGCAATCAGTTCTTCTTCGGTAGGAATATTAATAATTCCAACCGCAGTAAAGTAAATATCGATGGGAACGTGCTTGTGACCGTGTTCATCTTTCGTACTGTTATGAACATCTATCCGCTTAATCAATGTGTTTACAAGAGTGGGTGTTAATTCTTTTAAGTCAGTACACTCACGAATAGCTTCAAGGAAAAT
>JAFOCB010000124.1 GCA_017381515.1 Clostridia bacterium
AAAAAACGGGTGGTCAAATTATGATAGAAAACCAAATTCTCTCACTAACCCTGACGGTCGCTCAAACGGTCAGACAGCTTTCAAACGCATACGTTTCCTTGATAAAAAAGGAGCGTCCGCTTAAACGCTTTCCATCGGTGATGCTCTGGGGACCTCCCGGAGTAGGAAAATCACAGGCGATAAGGCAAATCGCCGACCAAATCGCCAATAAAACCGGCAAACAGGTGAATGTGACAGACGTAAGACTACTGCTATTTAACCCGGTTGACCTTCGCGGAATACCGACGTCAAACGCTGATAAGACGCTCGCCATTTGGCTCAAACCGCAAATTTTTCAAATGAATCCGTCGGAGGAGGTTATCAACATTCTCTTTCTCGACGAAATTTCAGCCGCGCCTCAATCGGTTCAGGCGGCGGCATATCAAATTACCCTCGACAGAACGGTAGGCGAACACAAGCTGCCAGACAACTGCATCGTTATTGCCGCGGGAAACCGAGTCACCGACCGCTCGGTTGCCTTTAATATGCCAAAGGCACTCGCAAATCGACTATGTCACATCGAAATAGCTACCGACTCGTACAGTTGGCACAACTGGGCGGTTAAGGCAGGAATCAACCGACTCGTTCTGGGCTATTTGAGTAAAAACCCAAGCAAGCTTATGCAATTCGATCCCCAGACCGACGGACAATCCTTTGCAACGCCGAGATCGTGGGAAATGGTCAGCAATATCCTAAATGACGTTTCGGAAAACGTTGTGGCGGTATTCCCCTTGATTGCGGGGTGCATCGGTGAGGAAGCGGCATACGAGCTTCGTTCGTGGAGCGAAATATACAGCCACATTCCCGAAATAAGCGAAATTTTTGATGGTTATACCGACGAGCGTCCGGTTATGCCCGAGGGTCTTTATGCCGTCGCGGCAGGCATCTCGACCTACGCCAGAACGCATCACAGTCGCGACGAAATCGAAAATGCGCTCAACTATGCCGCAAACCTCCCTGCCGAATTTAAAAGTATGATATTCACCGACCTTTTGGAAATATCCGAAATCCGAAAGCAGTTGCAGCTCAACTGGACCTTCAACGATTGGTTTGAGCGGTCGGGCAGAAGATGGGATGATTATGAATGATGACAAACCAGCGAATTATCCGATTGAGAACAAAAATTCAGGAATCGAGGTCACGACTTTTATCCTCGTTTCCCGCCTTTTCGATGCTTTCAATGTATCTGCGATACATCGCAGTACCCGATATGAAAAAAATCTCTGTCAATGCTGAAAATGTGTTTTTCTCGCCCACCTTTCTGGACAAGCTATACCCAAATGAACTTGATTTTGTGCTATGCCATCAGATTATGCACATCGTTTTGGAGCATATTTGGCAGCCATTTGACCGCATTGACGACGATTTTCATCTCGCATACGATATTATTGTAAACGCACTTTTGGACAAAATGGGCTTTGAGCGGGACAGCTATCCGCATCTAGGCAATATTATCAAAAACGTGCCACAAAACATCCCCGACGTAGAGGAACTTTCGCCCGATGAAATTATGACAAAATTCTCCCACAGTTTGTACCTTTTTGATAAAAGGATGCGGTCGAATTTCTTTACCGACGAAACAACCTTTTGGGATAAGGAGGGATTGCCGGCAAACAGCACCATTATCATCGACCTGCCCGAAATGGTGGGCGGAAACCAAAGCATCGATAATCAAAATGGCGGTAACGATGGCGGTGACGGTAGCGGTAAAGGTGGCAACGGCTCAAACGATGCGGATACCGAAAGCAATGCCGAAGCCCTGAAATCGTCCTGGAAATGCCGAGTTGGAGCCGCCATTTCATCCACGCAAAGCGCGGATTCAAATGACGGCGTAGGAAACGTAGCCGCATTCATGCAGCGCATAATATCAAAGAATAACAACAAAAAGATAAACTGGAAACGATTGCTTCACGAATTTCTGCAGGAAACCATTTCGGATTACTCTTTTTCACCGCCCGACAGACGATTTAGTGATACCGATTTTTTCCTACCTGACCTCAACGAAAAGGAATTTTACACAAAGGATATCTTGTTTATGGTCGATACGTCAAGCTCGGTTACAGATATAACTCTTTCGATAATCTATTCGGAAATACGCAGTGCAATCGAGCAGTTTAACGGCGCACTCGTCGGAAAGCTCGGCTTCTTTGACAGCGCCGTTACCGAGCCGCTGCCGTTCGAAACGATAAACGACCTGATGAAAATTATTCCCTACGGCGGTGGTGGTACCAATTTTTGCGCAATATTCGATTATTTAAAGAATAATTATTCGACTAATCTCCCCGCTTGTATGGTCATCTTTACCGATGGTCAGGCGGGATTTCCTCCCGAAGCCGCTGCACTCGGTGTGCCTGTGCTATGGCTAATTTACGACCCCGTTATTTCGGCTCCGTGGGGTAAAACGGTACGGCTACTCCACGAATTTTTGCCGGATGACTTCATTAACTTGTAAA
>JAFOCB010000125.1 GCA_017381515.1 Clostridia bacterium
GGCGTTATAACAACCAATCCCACCTGTTCCGCAGTTGGTGTTAAGACTTACACCTGCACGCACAACAACGAGCATACCAAGACCGAGGATGTTGCAATCGATGAGAATGCTCACACTGACGGAGATAATAATGGTAAGTGCGATGCGTGTGACAAGGCTATGACTACTGCAACTCCTGATTTTGATGTTGATCACGAATCAGGAGAAGCCCCCGGCACTAACGATACTAACGCAGGCAACAACGATAACGACGGTCTCGACTCCGGCACAATTGTCGCTATCGCGGCAGGATCTACTGCTGTCGGCGGTACAGGAATCTTCGCTCTCGTTTGGTTCGTTATCAAAAAGAAAACATGGGCTGATTTCCTTGCGATCTTCAAAAAGTAATAAAAAATAAATGAATGAGCCTGCGACGGCAGACTCAAAACCATAAGCGGTGAGCAGAAATGCCCACCGCTTTCCTATAGTAAGAATTTATTCTTTAACGAAGAAATCAAACATTATTGCTGCTTTTCTGTCTATACTTTCAATCGCGTGAACGTAGATGTTAGTTGTTTCGATGCTCGAATGTCCGAGACGTGCTGAAACGGTTTTGATGTCACAACCACCGGAGAGTAAAAGTGTGGCGGATGTGTGCCTCAAACAGTGAAATTTTAGGTGGCGAATATTGTGCCGCTCAAGAAATTTTGAAAACTGTTTAGTCGGCGTTTGGGGATTCATTACGTTGCCGAACTCATCAGTGAATAGATAATCAAGATTTTTCCAACGCTCACCGAGCGAGAGGGAATTTTCTGCTTGCTTCTTTTTGTAATACTGTAGCGTTTCACATAGACAGTTCGGTATAGAAATCGTGCGAATACTTGAATGTGTTTTAGGTTCTTTCTCAATCGCATTTTCACCTTTGGGTTTGTAAATGCTTCGTTTGACGGTTAATTGCTGCTTTTCGAAATCTATGTCCGACCATTTGAGACCTACAAGTTCACCGCGTCGCAGAGCTGTAAATAAAGCAAGTTCTATGAGAACACGTATATGAATGGGTTCCATTTTTGTAGCCTCAAGAATTGCTTTTGTTTCCTCAATAGAGAAAATATCTATCTCATGATAAATTTCTTTGGGAAACGTCAGACGGCGAGACAATCCTATGTCGTCATCCATATAATACATTCTATATGCCATGCTTAGCATTGAGCGCAAAACGCTCGTGTATCGTTTAACAGTGGAAGGTGCGATATGTCCTGGTTTGCCGTCACCTCTTGGAAGAGAATTGAGTTTTAAAATAAAACTTTGCACGTGATAGGTTTTGATGTCATGTAAGCGCATACGTCCGAACATAGGAAGAATATGCTGTTCTATAATTTTTTCGTAAAAGAAAAAAGTTCCGGGGGAAAGGGAAGAGCGCTGAATAGAAAGGTACTCTTGGGCGAAGTCGGATACAGTTTTGTTTTCCGGCTTTTTTCTATTCCTCTCGCTTTGTAATTCGTTGGTAAAGCTTTCAATAAAGTCACCAAGCTCTTTTTCGAATCTCTTGGACGAAAGATTGGGTTTTGAGGGCTTAAAGATGCGACCTCGTAAGATCTGTTTGCCGGTCATAATGTCTCGTCCACAGGATATGCGCACGAGATAAGTGCCGTTTGTTTTTTGCATAATGTGTGCCATGTTTGTCTCCTTAAAGGTTATTTGCTTTAATAGCGAATAAATTGTATCATGGCAAATATGAGTAGAGGTCGCAAGTTTAAACCTCTACCACTGCAAAAGGTAGAGGCCAAAGCTGAAAACCCTTGATTTATAAGGCTTTTTGAGGTTTTTCTCGTTGAGTTAGTACATACCTTTCCAAAAACGTGTACATACCTTGGCTGTATGTACTTTGTATGTACTTTCAAACGAATTAAGAACGAAAAACTCAAAAATATGTTGAACATTAACAAAAACAAAAAGAAAAATCCGTAAGAATTTGTACAATTCCTACGGATTTTGGTCTGAGTGACAAGACTTGAACTTGCGGCCTCTACCACCCCAAGCGACAAGATATAGTTTTTTGCGTGATATAGCGTCCAATACGTGCTTTTTAGTCCGAAAAGATTGATACAGAGTCCGCTGTGTGCTACTGCCTCCGGGTAGTCCGGTTCTGAAAGTGGTCAAACATGTGGTCGTA
>JAFOCB010000126.1 GCA_017381515.1 Clostridia bacterium
GGTGAGCAGCGAAGATATTAAGAATCGCTGTGCAAAGCTCGGCGGAACACCATATTACTGCAATAATTTCGAATGTGAAATTGACGATAACATAGCCATTCCCGTATCGGAAATCAACCGAATGAAAAGGGAATGTACCGAACTGATTGACAAATCGCGAATGCCGTCAGCCGTTGCTTTTTATGAAGCCGATTTGACGGAGAAAAAGGCGAATAAAAATGAAAGGACCGAGCTTGTTGCTCGTTTCTCTGATATAGAACAAGTGCCGGACAATATAAGCGGACTTGACATGATTTTTGTCCCCGCAGACACCCCGATAAAAAGTATGAGTGAGCTTATTTCACGCGCAGGTGGGGTAAAGGTCGGCGTCGAATTGCCGCGAGCTTTTTTCTCGCTCGAATCTGCTTGTAAAAAGTGGCTCGACGAATTAAAGGCAGTCGGTGTCGAATGGGTAATGTGCCACAATATTGCTGCACTTCCGATTATAAAGGCGGCAGGAATGAAAATTTTTGGCGGCTTTGGACTGAATATATTTAATTCCTACGCTATCGAAAAAATCGAGGAAATGGGCGCCGAAAGGGTGACACTTTCCTTCGAAACTACCCTCCCGAAAGGCAAAACACCGCTTAAAAAGGCGGGAATAATTGCTTACGGACGCCTACCGCTCATGCTCACGCGAAACTGTCCTGCACCGAATAAAAAGGGTGGCTGTGCTTCGTGTGACGGCGCAAGGGAAATCATCGACCGCGCAGGTGAGCGCTTCCCGATAGAGTGCCGATACGGAATGAGCGAGGTGCTTAATTCAAAGGTGCTTTGGTTGGCGGATAAAAAGGGTGATTTCGGTGAATACGGCTTTTGGCTGTTTAATTTCACCGACGAAACGCGGGATAGAGTAGGCGAGGTTATTGCCGAATATTTCGCAGCATCAAAGACCGAAAAGGATTTTACCCGTGGACTTTATGAACGCGGAGTTTTATGATTTGCTGGTTTTTTATTTTATTGGAGGTTAATTTATGCTGATACTTGCCTCGGCTTCACCGAGAAGACGCGAAATTTTAACAAATCTCGGTTACAGCTTCGAATGTGTTGTTGCCGATACGGACGAAATAATTTCGTCGGATATGGGCGGATACGATGCTGTGTACGAGCTCGCGTTCAGAAAGGCAAAGGCGGTGTCGGCGCTTTATCCCGACGACGTGGTGGTTGCCTCCGATACGGTGGTTGCGCTCGACGACGAAATTCTCGGAAAGCCGACCTCACGCGATGACGCGGTGAAAATGCTGAAAAGATTGTCGGGGCGTGAGCATACCGTTTATACCGGCGTTTCGATTGTTTCAAAGGATGCTTGTGAACGCTTTGTTGCCGCGACAAAGGTCGAATTTTACGAGCTTGACGACCAGCTTATCGAATGGTATATTTCGACCAACGAGCCGTTTGATAAGGCGGGTGCCTACGGAATACAGGGCAAGGGCTCGGTACTGGTAAAGAGGATTGACGGCGATTACTTTACCGTAATGGGACTGCCGTCAGCGGAAATCTTCCGCGCACTCGAAAAGTTTCAAATTTTACCTGAATAATTTAGCGTCAGGTGGTTGTGCATATCGACCATTTGCGCTATAATAGATAGGTTAACAAAATAAAAGATATTAAAATTTATTTGTCGGGAGGACAATTCATGTTTACTCGTGATATAGGAATAGACCTCGGTACTGCGAATACCCTCGTACACGTCAGAGGAAAGGGAATAGTCATGCGTGAGCCCTCGGTTGTAGCGGTTGACGTGCGTAATCAGGCGGTCAGAGCCGTCGGTACAGAGGCGAAGGAAATGATAGGCCGTACACCCGGCTCAATCGTTGCCGTTCGTCCGCTCAAAGATGGCGTAATTGCCGACTTTGAGGTTACTGCAACTATGCTCAAAAAGTTTATACGTGATGCCTTAAAGGGTTCGTTTTTTTCACGCGCAAGGGTAATCGTTAGCATTCCCTCGGGCGTAACCGAAGTAGAAAGTCGAGCAGTATTCGATGCCGCACATTATGCAGGTGCTCGCGAAATCGACCTTATTGAGGAGCCGCTTGCAGCAGCACTCGGCGCAGGATTACCCGTGTTTGATGCTACCGGCTCAATGGTTATCGACATCGGTGGAGGTACTGCCGAGGTTGCCGTAATTTCGCTCGGCGACATTGTTACCGCCCGTTCGGTCAGAGCAGGTGGTGACCGTCAGGACGAAGCCATTATTTCATATATCAGAAAGAAGCACAATCTCCTTATCGGCGAGCGAACCGCCGAGGAAATAAAAATTGCAATTGGTGCCGCACGTCGCGAATCGGTTAACGAATCGATGGAAATCAGAGGACGTAACCTCATCGACGGTCTGCCGAAAAACGTCGTGGTCACAACCGCCGACGTCGAGGAAGCCGTCAGCAGATGTATGCGTCAGATTGTCAGCGCGGTCAGAGAAACGCTTGAAAAAACACCGCCCGAACTTGCTTCCGATATTATCGACCGCGGAATAGTTCTCACCGGTGGTGGCGCACAGCTTCGCGGACTGGACAAGCTCATTCAGGACGAAATTGACATTCCTGTTCACGTAGCCGACAACCCGATTGATTGTGTCGTCGAAGGAATTGGAAAGCGCCTTGACGCAGACTTGCCCTTTAACACCTATTACAGAAGAAGAAAATATTGATTTTTTTAGGACGGAAATATAATGAGAGCTTTTTTAAGAAGCGTTAAATTCAAGGTTATTTCGGTCGTGCTCATTTTGCTTATCGTTATGATGATAGTATCGGGCGCATTCGGTAATAATTCGTCACCGCTATCGAGCGTCGCTTCGGCGATTGTCACCCCCGTTCAGCAAGGGTTTAACTCGGTGTGCAAGTATATTGGCGACATTTTTTCAGCGCCGTCAAAGATACGCGAATTAGAGCTTGAAAATGCCACCCTGCGCGAGGAAATAGCCGCCTTAACAGAGGAAAAAACAGAATACGAAACCGCCCTTATCGAGAATGAATTTTACAAGGATTATCTCGGCTTAAAGGAAAAACATGAGGACTTTGAATTCTGCTCGGCAAAGGTTGTGTCGGTTGACGCGTCCGACCTTTACGGCGCATTTACGATAAATGTCGGCAGTTTGAATGGTATTGCCCCTTACGACCCGGTAATTACCGCCGAGGGACTAATCGGGTATGTGCAGAGTGTTTCGCTCACCAGCTCTACCGTTGTGACGGTACTCGACCCGACGGTAAAGGTTGGCGCATACGATACCCGTACCGACGATAGCGGAATTTGTGTCGGCTCGGCAAAACTGGCTCAAAATGACCAGTGCCGCCTCAATAACCTTACCCGTGACTGTACTGTTGCAATCGGCGACAGCATTGTTACGTCGGGTGGCGGAGGCATTTTTCCCGGCGGTTTGGTTATCGGTACGGTAGCTACAATGGGCCAGGATAAAGGAGATATAACTTCGTATGCCGTTATTGATACAGCCGTCGATTTTGACAATTTGAGAAGTGTTATGATAATCACTTCTTTCGAGGGTCAAACCCATTTGAAATAATTTACGATAAAAGGAGGGATATGTTAAAATGAGAGGCGGAAATTACAGACGCTACGTCTATCACACCGTGCTTTTTTTAATATGCATCCTCCTTTATTTATGGCAAAATTCGATAAACGCATTTCCCGAAATTGCGGGACTGCGAGCCATTCCGGTCATCCCGTTTGTAATATGCGTGACAATGTTTAATCCCGAAACTGCGGGATACGTTTATGGCTTTGCGGCAGGAATGCTAATGGACATAAGCTGGTCTAAAATCAGCGGATTCAACACCACGATTTTATTCGTTTTGTGTATTATCTGCGGATTGCTTATTCAGTTTTTGTTCAATCGCAAGTATTCAACCGCGCTTCTGCTGAGCGGAATGGGTTGCTTTTTATACTTTTTCATTTATTGGCTTTGTTTCCATCAGCTTGCAGGGGTGGACGACAGTGCGTATTCACTTATGCTCAGATATATGCCGATGGCGCTTTACAGCTGGGCTTTTACATTGCCGTTTTACATTTTCATCGGATATATGACCAAAAAGTTGAAAAACGATTAACCGATTAACTTTATTAAAAAATGACGAAAGGAGGAGTCGGCCGTGAAGTATTATTATCAAAAGAAAAAGCCGTTTTACAAGAGGTTTATTGCTCTTATATGCATACTTGCGATTACGCTTGTCTGCTTTTCGGGTAAAATGGCGGAATTGCAGCTTGTAAACGCTGACGTTTATTTAGCCCAGGCCGACACTTCTAGCCACCGCACCTTGACCGTCCACGCCGCCAGGGGAGAAATCATCGACCGCTACGGACGTCCCCTTGTAATCAATCGCGAGGGCTTTAATATCGTTTTTGACGCGGCATATCTGCCTACCTCGTCGCTTAACGAAACTATTTTAAAGTTGACCAAACTTCTCACCGACAGCGACCAGAAATGGACCGATAAATTACCGCTAAAGGTTACAAAGCCGTACGGATTCTCCGACGATATGGACTATTCCATCGGCGT
Organism: Clostridia bacterium; assembly: GCA_017381515.1. Taxonomy (GTDB): domain Bacteria; phylum Bacillota; class Clostridia; order Oscillospirales; family Acutalibacteraceae; genus UMGS1976. The sequence continues at coordinate 4,550 of JAFOCB010000126.1, forward strand.
TATGAAATCAAAGCTCGAGCTCAACGACTACGCCACGGCGGAAAACTGCTTTGACGCGATGGTGAAGAAATATAAGCTCGAAGGATATGAAAAGAGCGAGCAGAGAATAATTATGGGTGTACGCTATTCAATGGACGTCAGCGATTATTCCATTTCCTTGCCCTTCACCTTCGCCGAGGACGTGAATACAAAAACGGTCGAAATTGTGGAAGAGAATTCGATGTTTTTAAAGGGTGTTGTGATTAAAGCCGCGACATTCAGAGAATATCCCGACCCCGAAATTGCAAGTCATATTTTAGGTACTGTCGGACTCCTTACCGCCGAGGAATGGGCAAAGGTAAAGGATAGCGGCGAGTACAGTATGAATGACAAAATCGGTAAATCGGGCATCGAATACGCCGCCGAAAAATATCTGAAAGGTACCGACGGAAAGGTAAAAATCGTCCAGTCGGTAACCGGCGAAATCATTTCGTCCGAAGTGGTGCAGGAGGCGGTAGCAGGAAATACCGTCCAGCTCACGATTGATAAGAATTTGCAGCGTGTTGCTCAGCAGGCGCTCAAAACCTCGATTGATAAAATAAACGAAGAGAATAGAAAAACCTCTAATCAAAATGACGTATCGGGTGCAGCGGTTGTCGTAACCGACGTGGGCAGCGGCGAAATTCTTGCTGCAGTAAGTTACCCCTATTACAGTATGGACGATTATGTGAAAAATTACGAAAAGCTCGCAAGCGATAAGTCCTTGCCGCTTTTCAACCGCGCATTTAATGGAGCATACGAGCCGGGCTCAACCTTTAAACCGGCGGTTGCCCTTATCGGACTTCAGAATGATATAATCAATACCTCGTCGTACATTTCGTGTAATAAAAAATATACCAGGTTCAAGGACTATCAGCCGTCCTGCCTCGGTCGTCACGGCTCGATAAACGTTTCTACCGCGATTTCAAAGTCGTGTAACTGCTTTTTCTTTGAGCTTGGTTACCGAATCGGTATAACCAACCTCAACAAGTATTGTAAACAGCTTGGACTCGGCGTTAAAACCGGTGTCGAAATCGGCGAATCGTCGGGCATTTTGGCAGGTCCCGAATACGCCGAAAAGGCGGGTAAGATTTGGCAAGCAGGTGATACTATCCAGGCGGCAATCGGTCAGTCGGATAATAACTTTACGCCCCTGCAGCTCGCCCAGTACACAGCAACCCTCGCCAGCGGAGGAAAAAGGTATCAAAACCATTTGATTAAATCGGTTTCGAGCTATTCTCTCGATAAGATAGTCGAGGACGATTTTGTGAATTTGCTCAACGAAACCGAAATTTCTGCCGATGCGTATAAGGCGGTTAAGGAAGGAATGCTCCGAGTAACCTCCGACGGTACTGCACGCGGTACCTTTGGCAACTATTCGATAAAGGTTGCGGGAAAAACGGGTACTGCCCAGTCACCGACAGGAATTGATAACGCGGTGTTTATCGGCTTTGCGCCTTATGACGACCCCGAAATCGCCGTTTCAATTATTATCGAAAATGGCGGACACGGCTCGTCAATTGCTCCGGTGGCAAAGAGTATTTTTGACGCGTATTTCTACAATTCGGACGAAATTTATACGGGACAAAAGGTTAATTCCTTGCTTCAATAATTTGGATATATTTCTTTTGACAAAATCCATAATTTATGATAAAATTACAGAAAGGTTATAATTCTATCGAAAAGGAGAGTTTTTTGCCGTGCAGAATGAACGCACAGGACGCGCAATAGCGGTCGTATCGGGAAAGGGCGGCGTCGGTAAATCGACATTGGCCTGCTCACTTGGTATGCAGCTTGCCCGTCAGTCAAAAAAGATTCTTCTTATCGACGCCGACGAAGGACTCAGTTGTATTGATATTATGCTTGGCGTTTCGGAAAATGTGGTTTTCAATCTCAGCGACGTGCTGAATGACCGTTGCGATATTAGTGCCGCCATCTGCCCGTCAAAGAGTGGGGTCGATTTTATCGCCGCACCTGCCGTATTCGGTGAGCTTGATGGTGATGGACTTGCTGAACTTATCGAAAAACTGAAAAAAGAGTATGAATACATCTTTATCGACTCGACGGCGGGTATCGGTCGCGGATTCAGAGCGGCGGTTGGCTGCGCGGAGGAAATTATCGTAGTAGTCAGTCCCGACGCGGTATGTATTCGCGATGCGTCAAGGGTTGGCGACCTTATCGACCAAATGGGCGAAAAGAAATATCAAATGGTAATCAATCGTTTTGACCGCCGATATTTAAAACGTCGCGACATCCGTCTTATCGACAGTATCATCGACGATACGGGAATTCAGCTTCTCGGCATTATTCCCTTTGATGACAAGATAATGAAAAAAGGTCATCCGCTCATGAAGGGAAAGGCAGCACGTGCCTGCGGACGAATTGTAAAGCGTATTTGCGGTATGAATATCGCACTTAAAAAAATTAGTAGAATATAAGCAAGTTAGCGTGTAAAAAAAGATTTGGAGTGAATATAATGAAGGTTGCTTTAATGGCACATGACGCAAAGAAGGAATTGATGGTTCAGTTTTGTATCGCGTATTGCGGTATTTTGAGCCGTCATCAGATATGCGCAACCGGCTCAACGGGAAAGATTGTTTCCGAAGCTACCGGACTCAAAATCGAGAGATTTTTGAGCGGTTCGCAGGGTGGTGCAGAGCAGATTGCTGCTTGCATCGGCTGTGACGAAATTGACCTTGTTCTTTTGTTCCGCGATCCCCTTACAGTAAAGGATCACGAACCGAGCGAAAAGAATATTTTGCGTCTTTGCGACGTTCATAATATCCCTGTCGCAACCAATATTGCAACAGCCGAAATGCTCATTCACGGTCTCGAAAGAGGAGACCTCGATTGGCGCGACATCAGAAAAGCTCCCTAATCGATTTTAATAAATTAAGTTAAATAAATTAAACGACCTTGATCAGAAGTAGTATATCGCCGTTACCAACAGGGATGGTGCGTCGCGACTGAAAGCGCACCTTGGACACTAACAGCGGGGGAAGACATCTGTGAGTCGGGATGATAAAAAGTCTCCGTACACCTGCGTTAAAGGAATTATCAAAGATGGGCAAAAAAATGGTTGCACTGTGCACCTTTTTGCCAATCGGGGTGGCACCGCGAATTTATTTATTAACTCGAATTCGTCCCCGAACAGGCCTTTTTTATCAATGGGCTTGTTCGGGTTTTATTATTTTTTATGAAAAAGGTGATTATTATGGCACTTTTAACCCAAGCAATAAGAGGGACCGGCGACGTTTTGCCGGCCGATAGCCATCGTTGGCAGCATATCGAAAAAACGTTACTCGAAACGGCAAAGCTTTACGGCTTTCGTGAAATTCGTACACCGGTTTTTGAACACACCGAGCTTTTTGTCAGGTCGGTAGGTGATACAACCGACGTCGTGCAGAAGGAGATGTACACCTTTGACGATAACGGCGGTCGTTCAATTACCCTTCGTCCCGAGGGTACGGCGGGTGCGGTTCGTGCTTTTCTCGAACACGGACTGCATAACGAAGCATTACCGCAAAAGGTGAGCTACGTTACCTCCTGTTATCGTTACGAAAAGCCGCAGGCAGGACGACTCCGCGAATTTCACCAGTTCGGTGTCGAGTGCTTTGGAGCAGCCGAACCGGCGGCCGATGCCGAGGTGATTTCACTTGCTGCATCTGCGTTTGAAGCGCTGGGGATAAAGAATCTTTCCCTCGAAATAAATTCGATTGGTTGCCCAGAATGCCGTGCAAAGTTCTATGACGCGTTGAGGGAATATTTCAGCTCACATAAGGACGAATTGTGCGAAACCTGTCTCGGTCGTCTCGACCGCAACCCGATGCGAATCCTCGATTGCAAGTCACCTGTTTGCAAAGGTATTGCAAAGGATGCACCCACAGTACTCGACTATATTTGTGACGATTGCCGCGACCATTTCGATAGGGTAAAGGCATATCTCGACCAAATGAATATCAGATATATTGTAAACCCCACCATTGTTCGCGGACTTGATTACTATACTCGTACTGTTTTCGAGTTTGTTTCAACCGACCTTGGCGCACAGTCAACAGTTTGCGGCGGAGGACGTTATGACGGACTCGTTGAGCAGATGGGCGGACCAAAAACGGCGGCACTCGGCTTTGCAGTCGGACTCGAGCGACTCAATATGATTATGCAGGCGCAAGGTTGCGAGGTCCCGCAGGAAAAGACCTGCGACGTTTATATCGCGCCGATGGGTGACAATGCGGCAAAAATGGCACTTAAACTGGCAACAATGCTTCGTGAAGAGGGCTTTTTCGCCGAAACCGATATAGTCGGACGCGGACTCAAAGCGCAGATGAAATATGCCAACAAAATTGGCGCAAAATTCACGGTAGTCCTTGGCGACAACGAAATAGTAGAGGGTAAGGCAAACCTCAAATGTATGAGTACGGGTGAGCAGACCGAGGTACAGATTCCCGACGGACTGGTGGATAAAATTTACGACCTCACAATCTCCACTTCACTTCAAAATTTGACCGATGCGATTGATGAACAGTTCAAGTCGGTCAATCCCTAAAACTTTATAAAAGGCGGAATGAAAAATGGCTTTAAATATTGAAAAAATGGACGGCTTAAAGCGTACAGACTACTGCGGCGATTTAAGACGTGACGACATCGGACGAAAGGTTACCGTTTGCGGCTGGGTACAGCGTCAGCGCGACCTCGGTCAGCTTATATTCATTGATTTGCGTGACCGCAGCGGTATCGTTCAGCTTGCTTTTGACGAAACAACCGACAAGGAAATTTTCGAAAAGGCGTTTCAGATTCGCTCGGAATACGTTTTAATTGCGACGGGTGAAATTAGAGAACGCTCCTCGATAAATAAAGAAATTCCAACCGGCGAAATCGAAATTGTTCCCACCGAATTAAAGGTGCTTTCGGTTTCGGAAACAACCCCGTTCGAAATTCTCGAAAACACCAACGTTAAGGAGGAACTTCGCCTCAAATATCGTTATCTTGACCTGCGCCGTCCTCCCGTCCAGAACGCAATTATGTTCAGACATAAGGTGGTAAAATGCGCGCGAGATTATTATGACGAAAACGGCTTTGTCGAAATCGAAACTCCTATTATGGTAAAATCTACTCCCGAAGGAGCGCGCGATTATCTCGTTCCGTCGCGTGTCCATCACGGTAAATTCTTTGCCCTGCCGCAGTCACCCCAGCTTTATAAGCAGCTGCTTATGTTGTCGGGATTTGACCGCTATATGCAGGTGGCAAGATGCTTCCGCGACGAGGATTTGAGAGCCGACCGTCAGCCCGAATTTACTCAAATCGACCTCGAAATGTCCTTTGTCAATGAGGATGACGTAATGACAATGAACGAGGGCTTTATCAAATACGTGTTTAAAAAGACGCTTGATATTGATATTCCCACTCCGTTTGAGCGTATGCCGTATAAGGTGGCTATGGAGCGTTTTGGCTCGGATAAGCCGGATACCCGATTCGGTCTCGAGCTTTGCGACCTGTCCGACCTGCTTACCGGTTGCGAATTTAAGGTGTTCGCATCTGCGCTTGAAGGCGGTTCTGTCCGCGCGATAAAGGTCGAGAATGCCGCCGACAAGCTTACACGAAAGGTAATCGACAAGCTCACCGACTTTGTAAAGGACTACGGCGCAAAGGGATTGGCATTCACTAGATTTACCGCCGACGGAGTTGCTTCGTCGTTTGAAAAGTTCCTTTCCGACAGCGAGGTCGAGGCAATTCATACCCGTCTGGATGCAAAGGAAAACGACGTAATTCTCGTTGTAGCCGACCCGAAGGATAAGGTTGTATTTGCCGCGCTTGGTGCTCTCCGTTGCGAGATTGCAAAGCGACTCGAGCTCATCGACCCGAACAAGTTTAATTTCCTCTGGGTTTGCGATTTCCCGCTCTTTGAGTATAGTGAAGAAGAGGATCGTTACGTTGCCATGCACCATCCATTTACCCATCCGCGAATCGAGGACATCGACCGTCTCGAAACCAAGCCGGCGTCCGTCCTCGCCAGAGCGTATGATATGGTACTCAACGGATGTGAAATTGGCGGTGGCTCAATCAGAATCAACGACCCGTCGATGCAGCAGCGTATGTTTAAGGCACTCGGCTTTACCGACGAGGATGCACAGGAACGCTTTGGCTTCCTCATTGACGCGTTTAAGTACGGCGCACCTCCTCACGGCGGAATGGCTTACGGACTCGATCGTCTGGTTATGCTTATGCTCGGTTGCGAGTCGATTCGTGACGTAATCGCCTTCCCGAAGGTGGCTAATTCGGGCGAGCTTATGAGCGGAGCTCCCGACTTCGTTGAGCAAAAGCAGCTTACCGAGCTTTCAATTGCCGTCACCGAAAAATCCGAATAAATTACGATAAATTCTAATAAAAATCGGTTCACACACACATAACACGTGTCAGCGAACCGATTTTTTTATTTTTTTGAATACTTGATTTTGGTTGCCAAGCCCCCTCGGATATGCCGTTCTGCCTTGTTTGTGTCGAGTACCGACTTTACCTGAATATACAGTTGCGGCTCAATGGTTTTCAGCCGCTCGGCAACGTCCTTGTGAACGGTGGATTTTGAAATATGGAATTTTTTTGCCGCCGTTCTGACGGTGGCTCCCGATTCAATTATGTATTGCCCAAGCTCAATAGCTCTTTCTTCAAATGCTCCCTTCATCTCCTCAACTCCCGATATAGAATAGTAAAATGTATGTCAGAAGCGGCGAAAATATGAAGGAACATTATTTATAAAAGTAAAAAAACGTGTCCGATTATTTAATCGAACACGTTTTTTATTTAATCAAGTTTTAAATACTTATAATAGTTCTTGTCGAGGATTTTGAGGGAATATACCTGCTTTGCACTAACGACCTTGTTGATATAATCGACGTATTCGTCAAGCTGCTCCTCGGTATATTGTCCTTCAAATTCTGGATTGAGGGTAAATTCGTGTTTCCACGCCTTGTAGCTGCCTTTGTCGGTTATCCAGTTCCACGAACCGCTCGGCAGACAGTTGAGTATAACCAGTCCCTCGCTGTCGGAAAGAATATCCTTTCCGGTAATCAGTCGCGAATCGTATTCGAGACCGAAAAGGTTGGATACGGTGGGCAGAATGTCGATTGACGAGCAGGGCTTTGATACCTTAACGGGCGCTTTCATCGACGAGGACCAAATGATGAGTCCGTTTCGATAAAGGTCAAAGTTATCGCGAATGCGACTTTCGGGTAAGCCGTAAAGCTCGGCTAATTCGTCATCTTCCAGCGCGTAGGGATAATGGTCAGCCGTCATAACGAATACCGTGTCGTCGAGAATACCCTTTTCATCAAGCTGACGTACAAGCTCTGCAAGCATAAGCTCAACCTCGTAGTTGCAGGCGATGTATGCCTTGATATTCTCGCTGTAATCCATATCACGCACAATGTCGCGGTGACGGACAGACATCTGGTTTCCATTCCAGGTGTAGTTACAGTGACCGCTAACGGTCATATAATACACGTGGAAGGGAGTTTCGCTAATCCAGTTATCCACGTTAATCGACTCCACAGCCATTTCGTAGTCGGAACGAGGCCAGCAACTTTTTAGTCCGGTCAGTCCGTTGCCTATACCCTTGTAGCTGTAACCAAAGTTGGGATGCGACAGATTTCGTGTATAGTAGGTATAGGTGTTATTGTGATAAGCATAGGTCTTATAACCTATTTTCTTCATCTGATTACCGAGTACAAAGGGTTGCTTTGTGCTTCCGCTCTTTCTCAAACAGTTTGCTGCGTTATAGAAGTTACCGGTTACGTTTGAGTATTCACCCGATGCCGTACTTCCGCCCCAAAGCGAATTGTAGTAGTTTTCAAAAACGAAACCTTCATTAGACATTTTATATAATGTAGGAGTAAGCTCGGGAGTAATAAATTCGGGAGAAAAGCCCTCGAGTGTGAGATAAATAAGATTCTTGCCCTTAAACATGCCTGTATATTCGTTTTGCTTGGTCGGGGTGAGTGTCGAAAAATACTTGTGCATGTCCTTGATTGTGCTGTTACTTTCGTTTTCGATAAGCGCGTCAAAGTCAATGTCCATAACGTTATCGTCATAGACGATTTCGGGCTCGGAGCTGCTTTCGTTGAGGATATCTTTATCAATGGGATGCTCAACCGTCGTTTCGGGTGCTCCGAAAACGAGCTGGGTTAAATCCATTCTCGTCGTTGTGATTATGCCAAAGCGCTTTACCGTTTCGTTGGCTTGTATTGCCGATTTATAATAATGCGCGTCCGAGTTTGTTCCCGAATTGAGCGTTATTATAATGTAGCACAAAAGGTGCGCCACAACCGAAACAATTAACGCAAGTATTTTAAAATTATTGCGTGTTTTGACCGGCGGCATATATTTCTTTCCAAATACGATAAAGCCGACCGTCGGCACCGAAAACAGAATGATTGCAGGGATACTCTTTGCTATTGCAACGAGTGCTTCCTTCCAGAATTCGGTTACGTTTTTTGCATCTTCTGCGTCGAAGGAGGTGAGGGTGAAAAAGGTCTGAAACTGCAACCGACATACGTAGTGGAAGCCGAATAGGAAAAGCGTGACCAATAGTAGGCCGATTGTCACACGTCGATTCACCTTGTGATTTCCGATGGTGCATAAAGCGGTCAATATGGCACCTATCGAAAGGGAAAAGAGCAGGGTGTAAATCAGTCCCGTGCCAAAAAACGTGTTTGTATAAACAAACGCACGCATTATGATTTCTAAATAAAAGATGGTAGCCGGCCAAAACCATAAAAACGAAAGTCGCTTTACCTTCGGCTTGCTTCGTGAAATGGTACTAAAACCTGAATGGCGACCTTTGTCCCAATCCGGATTAACCTTAAACAAAGACAATTACCCCTTTCAAATACAAATAAATTTCTATCTTATAATTATATCACATTGCTTTCATATTGCAAATAAAATAAATATAAAATTTGCACAATATTATTTATGTGCGATAGCAAACTTGTGTTGTTATTGTTGACAAAGAGGATTTTAGCGTGGTATATTTACCACTGTGTGTGGAGGTGAGACAAATGGCACGAAAGCGCAACAATGCCGAAATCGAAGGAACAAAAGAGTTTTATGCCTTGTCCGGGCGTGGCAAAAGAAACAGCATCAGCGAAACCAGAACCTTTGATGCACCGAAGGAAAAGCGTAACCCTATACCGAAAAAACGTCCGCAGATAAGCAAGGGCACAGGTCTTGCGTCGATAAATTTTTCAATTATGGTTATACTCCTTGCTTTGATTGTATGCCTGGTTGTTCTCGTCGCGATATATTATAAGGTAAACGGCTGATTTCCGCATTTTCTTACATTATATTATATATAGGCAAAAAACGACTGAAAATGTGGTATATATTGGGAGCTAAAAATGATTAAAACACAATCTGTTGTAAGCCGATTTATTTAACAAAAAACTGTAAAAAATACCCTCGAAAAAAAGTTGATTTTTTTTGAAAAAAAGTGTTGACAATGGGAGGGTGGTGTGGTATTATAATCAGGCGCCCGAAAAAAGCGGGTAGCGAAGGACCTTGAAAATTAAACAACGAGAGACGGACCCAAATAAGATTTTTATTTGAGAGTATGTACTTTTTAAACAGTAGATACGGAAGAACGAACTAACAA
>JAFOCB010000127.1 GCA_017381515.1 Clostridia bacterium
TGGCGCATTGGAGACACAGCCACTCATCGTGCTGTTTGTCCCCTTCTTTTTTTATTATTCTGACCACTGCGGGTCTCTGTTTACATTTTGAACAAACTTGGAACATTGAAATTTATCACCATTTCTCCGTATGGAATTGATTACGCTTTGCTTCATACGGAAAGCAAGAAAATTATTTATCCTTTTTAAAGAATATATTGAGATAGCTTAAAAATGCAAAGAAAACAAATGCGATTGCCACCGATGACAAGAATGTGATAACAATATCGGGTATAAAGCCGCCAAAATAGTCACTGATTATTACCAGCACCATGAGGGCGTAAAGTACCACTGTGGCAAGCTTTCCCCACCAACGAGCATAAGGAGTTTCGGCATCTACGTCATTGAGTATTACAAGAGTACCGATGAGCATAAACAATTCCTTAATTACGATTATGATAACGAGAGGGATAAGGACGGTATGCTTTGTACACAGACAGAATACAACCGACGCCTGAGTCAATTTGTCAGCTATCGGGTCGAGTATCTTGCCCACGTCGGAAATCATATTAAAGCGACGCGCAATAAATCCGTCAACAACGTCGGTTAGTCCCGAAAACATAACCAAACCTGTTACAATCAAAAGATTGTATTCAATCGTTGTGTCAAAGTAATACCAAACTATAAACGGTATTAAGCATATTCTTATCATTGACAAAATATTCGGAATTGTGAATATCGGTTTCATTTGTTTTTTATTACTCCTTTATTTTATAAGTGGATTGAATGAATTGATAATCCTGAAAAGATATGTGCTTTCGGTCATTTCCTCGGTGATGGAAAAAAGTCCGCCATCATTAGTCGATAGGTAAAATCCTATTACCCACGCAAACAGTATAGCAAAGATAATTCCTTTTGGTATGCCGATTATTCCGCCGAGGAATCCATTAAGCGTACCGAGATATTTACCCGAAAACATTTTATTGAAAAATCGGGCAAGCAACCTCACCACAATCAGTCCGAGGATGAAAATAATTATCATCGAAAGTGTCTGAATTATTCCGGTTACAACGGGTTTTGCTATGGTATCGACGACTATCTCGGAGGGATTTCTCTTCGACATTGAAAGTTCCTTTGCTATTTCAGTACCTTGAGTTTCGCCTCTCGAATCGGACATTTTTACGATAAAATCGGGCATGGCTTCGGTGGCTTCGTCAATCATTTCTGCGACCGAAGCAAACGCTTTTGAATCGAGATTATCCTCGACGCTCGAAACGAGTCCAGGTCGAATAAAATTACCGTAAACCAAATCGGAAACCGTCCACGAAAGAACGATACTCAATATAAGAGCAGCAAAGCATCCTACAAAGCCGATAAAGGTCTTTACAAACCCCTGCTTTGACGATAAAACGATAAAAAACGCTATGATTGCCAAAATGAGAATATCAAGAACAATCGAAAGATTCATCACTCATTCGCTCCGTATTCGTAATAATCGAGCTTCATATCTGCCGAAACTGCCGTTCCGTCCCTGTATGAAGCGATTTTTATTCCTTCATATCCTACGTTTTTGCTATTTATTTCTTTACCGGTTTTATCATACATAATCAGCGAATTGCCAAACAGTGCCGAAAATCCATCTCCGCAAAGACTGACGTTATCGCAGTTTCCGGTCACGGTGACCGTCTGCTTTTCTTCAAGCTCGTTGTTGAAAAGGGTTATCTGCGTCTTTTGCACGTTATTCGACGGGCTGTTTGAGACGAGAATTTGACGGTCGTTTTCGAATTTAACGTGTTTTAAATAGTTAATGGGCTTCTCAATCTTTCCGCTGCCGTCAAATTCAAAGCTGCTTATAAAATCGGTGCCAACGGCAATCACTCGATCGTCCACCGTTTGAAGCGTGACTATCGGCGTTGAATCAAATTCAATTCTACCAATTTCGGTGATTTTTTCGTCCGAAATATCGAGCAGATAAACAATTGATTTAAAATTACCCGACGATGAAGTTACCGCCGATACAGCGGCTGTCCCTCCAAATCGGCTGATGGCAACAGAGGTCAAGCGCTCGGTCGATGCCCACGCAGAAAACTCGGTAAATGACTCGTTAGAAACAACAAACTGTGATACCGATTTTGTTCCTTCGGTTATGATGCCTACCCTACCGCTATCTGAAAGCGTAGCTGTAGTTATCTTTCCCGAAAGGGATTTGTTAGCTATGTTTGTATTAAGGGTATCGACACGGAGCTTTACTCCGCCTCGGTCATATATAAGCGAACGTGAATCGGAAATATACATTTCGGGATTTGAATAGCCGTGTTGAATCGACTGAACCTGCTTTCCCGTACGGTTATAGACGTAAGCTCGTGTATCGGTGAGGACAAAAATGGTATTGTCCCTCGTTTTTATATCCAGGGCTGCCGAGCCACCAACCTCGCAGGGCATTCCGCTTCCATTTCCCCATAGAGTAAAGTTATTTTGCATCAATTCGAAAAGGTTAGCCGGAGTGGCTACCGCGGCAATAAATATCGAAAGTGCCGTCACAAGCGCAACCGCCAATATGATAAGCGTTTTTTTACGCTCCTTTAATCGTTGCAGTTTACCGCCTATGATTACTCGTAAATTGGAATTTTCGTTCGGTGTTGCATCTGCATTTTTCGTCGCACGTTTGCCTATTTTTATATCGCGATGTGCAGGTTCATTTGCAGCGTTTTCGTTTAAAATATCGCTACTCTTTTTTGGTGACATTGGAATATCCTCAATGTCAAAACCAACGTCTCTATCCTTTTTCGGCTCGGGTCGAGGACGTATCGGTCGGCGCACTTTATTCGCCCTTAATTCGTCCTTTTCGCGCGTCTTATGCGCCTTTATCTTTTCGACCTTTTTGCGCTGATATTCCATTTATCTGTCACCCACCTTTCTATCATTCGTAATATACTTCATTGAGATATAATCCGCTCGGTGATGCGGTTTTCCCCGCCCTACTTCTGTCTCCCGATTCGATAATATTCGGGATTTCGTCCACCTTTATTTTCCCTTCGTTGACGTAAAGAAGCGTACCAACCATTATGCGAACCATATTGTATAAAAACCCGTCGGCTGTAACCGAAAATTCAACCATATCGCCATTTTTTCTCACCTCGGCGCTCTGTACGTGACGGACGGTATCCTTTACCGACGAGCCAGACGAGCAAAAGGCAGAAAAATCATATTTGCCGACAAATTTCTGCGCCGCGGCATTCATCAGTTCGACATCAAGCTCATTTTTTACGTGCAAACAGTAACCCTCGTAAAAAGGGTTTCTGTACGGGCTCGAATAGATTTTATACACATAATTCTTTCCCACCGCGCTATACCTAGCGTGAAAATCGTTATCCACCGTTTTGCATTCGAAAACGGCAATATCATTAGGCAAATGGGCATTAAACGCTGCAATCAAGCGGTCGTCAGAGATGCTTTTTTCTATATCCAGATGGCAACAGAACATATTAGCGTGGACACCTGCATCGGTGCGACTGCAACCGGTGATATTCGGACGGCTGCCCAAAACCATTTCTGCCGCATTTTGTAACACAGTTTGAACCGACAGAGCATTATTCTGCACCTGCCAACCGTGATAAGCACCGCCATCGTAGCGTAATTTTAAAATTACACGTCGCAAAAAAAGCACCTCCCATCATATTTTTTTACACCCGATTAAATTACGGGCAAAGTATTCAAAACAATTACCGCCGTAAGCAACAAAGCGGCAAAAAACAGAATCAGCCAATCTCTGATACCGAGATGGAGCTGCTTTAATTTGGTACGTCCCTTACCCCCGTTGTAGCAACGGCATTCCATCGCTTCGGCAAGGTCGGTTGCACGGCGCACAGAGGAGCTGAGAAGCGGTACCATTATAGGGATAAGCGCCTTTGCCCTTTTTAAAAGGCCGCCCGATTCCATATCGGCTCCACGTGCCTTTTGCGCCGACATAATTTTATCCGTTTCCTCAATGAGCGTCGGAATAAATCGGAGCGCAATCGACATCATCATAGCGAAAATATGAACTGCACCGCCAAGTCCGATAAATTTAAGCGGTTTTAAAAGTCGTTCAATCGCGTCGGTAAGCTCACTCGGTGATGTTGTATATGTGAGAGCCGAGCTGATTATCAAAAGTAAAAGTATTCGTATCGCGATGAAAACAGCCCTCTCGATTCCTTCTGAATAGATGGAAATAAACTTCCATTTAAACAGAGGGTCTCCTTCGCCTGTTGAATAAAAAACATTCAGTACGGCGGTAAAAAATAGAATCATCCATATCGCTTTTAGAGTTTTTAGATACATTTTGAGCGGTATTTTTGTCAGTAAAATCGATAAAATCGTAAATCCACCGCAAAGTAAAAGCGTGGTGAAATTACCCGCCATAAACAGCGTGACGATTAGTAATAAAGTGACCAGAATTTTTATTCTCGGGTCGGCTCGGTGAATGACCGATTTTGCCGGGAAATACTGACCGATTGTGATATTATTAAGCATTCGGCTCACCGCCCTTCAAAAGGTGCAAGAGCGCATCCTTTGCATCGGTGACGTTTAAAATTCCGTCAGGTAAATTAACCCCTTTTTCACGCAAAGCAGACACAATTTTCATAATGCTTGGAACGGCAAGTCCCATTTTTTCGAGCTCTTTTCCGCGAGAAAAGACCTCCTGCGTTTTGCCAAACATGGCAAGACGACCGCCATTCATTACAAGCACGTTATCAGCTACTCTGGCAACGTCCTCCATAGAATGAGAAACGAGGAGAACAACGGCATTTTCACTTTTCTGATATTCCACGATGCAGTCAAGCAGCATATCCCTACCCTTTGGGTCGAGTCCCGCTGTCGGCTCGTCTAAAATAAGCACACTCGGTTTCATCGCAAGTACACCTGCGATTGCGGCTCGTCTTTTTTCCCCGCCCGAAAGCTCGAATGGCGATTTTTTAAGCAATTCGTCGGTCAAACCGACCTTTTTTGCCGCCCAGACGACACGCTGCTGAATTTCGTCCTCGTCGAGCCCGATATTTCGCGGACCAAAGGCAATATCCTTTTCCACCGTTTCTTCAAAAAGCTGGTATTCGGGATACTGAAAAACGAGTCCCACCTTAAACCTTACGTCGCGAATTTCCTTCTCATTCGCCCAAATGTCAACATCGTCAACAAAAACGTGACCTGGTTCGGTCTTTATAAGTCCGTTCAGGTGCTGGATGAGGGTCGATTTGCCCGAACCGGTGTGACCGATTATGGCGGTCAGTCCGGGTGAATTTATTTCAAAATTTACGTCGGTGATTGCTGCTATGCGAAAAGGTGTTCCTTCCCCATAGATGTAGGTCAATCCCTCTACTTTGAGAATAGACAATTATTTTTCCTCCAAGTTGAGCGCCTTCATAAGCGCGTTTACACATCCGTCAACATCAATTATATCGGTTTGGATGTCGATTCCTTCGTCCTTTAAAAGCTGGACGAGCTCGGTTGGTTGCGGTACGTCGAGTCCAACCGCTTTTAGTTCCTTTACATGACCGAAAACCTCGACAGGAGTACCGTCGATTATGAATTTACCATCGTCCATAACCACCACTCGGTCGGCAATAGCCGCCTCGTCCATAAAGTGAGTTATCAGAACGACCGTCATTCCCTTTTCTTTGTTCAGTCGCATTACAGTTTCGATAACCTCGCGGCGTCCCTTTGGGTCGAGCATGGCCGTCGGCTCGTCGAGAACGATGCATTCGGGTTGCATTGCGAGTATTCCCGCGATGGCGATTCGCTGCTTTTGACCGCCCGAAAGCTTGAAGGGTGCGTGGTCGCGGTATTCGTACATATCAACCGCCTTTAACGCTTCGTCCACCCTTTTTCTGATTTCCTTTGGTTCAATGCCGAGATTTTCGGGGCCAAAGGCAACGTCCTCCTCAACGATTGATGCGACAATTTGGTTATCGGGATTCTGAAATACTATTCCGACCGTTTTTCTAATATCAAACTCATACTTTTGGTCGGCGGTGTCCATTCCGTTGACAGTCACTGTACCGCTCGTCGGATGTTCGAGCGCGTTAAACAACTTTGCCATTGTGGACTTTCCCGAGCCATTATGCCCGAGCACCGCCGTAAACGAGCCACGCTCAATATTGAGCGAGATTCCGTTCAGGACGGTTACGGGGTTATCATTTTCGTCGGAATAATCAAAAACGACGTTATTCAGTTCGATTATATTATCCAAAATCGATTCTTCCTTTTAATCTTCATTAAGCCAAGCGGCAGTATTTCCGCAAGGGAGTACCAGACCACTTTCGGTAACGGGGAGTCCAATTTCGTCACAGGTGACCGAGCCACCCCTACCCTTTGCTATTACCGAAGCAAGCATATATTTCATTACGCTGGGTGACAGTCCCGTTGTATATGAATTTAGCAGGAAAAAGAGGGGCTCGTCGGTGAGAATTTGGCTGCAAATGGTAAGCAAATCCCACAACTGTTCCTCAATTTTCCATACCTCTCCGCCCGGTCCTCGTCCGTAAGACGGAGGGTCCATAACTATTCCGTCATACTTGTTTCCGCGACGAATTTCGCGCAGTACAAATTTTTTACAATCGTCGACAAGCCAACGAATCGGCTTATCAGCAAGGCGACTTGCCACCGCGTTGTCCTTTGCCCACAAAACCATTCCCTTTGACGCGTCAACGTGGGTTACGCTGGCTCCTGCCGCTGCGCAGGCAAGTGTAGCCGCACCCGTGTAGCCAAAGAGGTTGAGTACCTTTACTTCCTTACCCTTTCTAACGCGGCGATCAATCATCTCGCTCATTAAATCCCAGTTAACCGCCTGCTCGGGAAAGAGTCCCGTGTGCTTGAA
>JAFOCB010000128.1 GCA_017381515.1 Clostridia bacterium
CAACCTCATTACATGGTCAACCCTTGTCAAAAACTCGGCACTCACCTATAATGGAACAAAGCTCAAAAACTATGACCGTTCAACAAGCGGTCCTGTTACAGTTCAAAACGCACTTGAACGTTCACTCAACCTTGTTCCCGCGCGTATTCTTATCGACTATGGCGAAGAAAAGGCATATAACTTTGCCACCGAGCGTTTACATTTATCAACCCTTGTTGAACAGGATAAAAACGTTTCGGGTATGGCTCTCGGCGGTAGCACTTACGGTGTTACCACATTAGAAATGTCGGCAGCTTATGCTACCTTCGGTAACGGCGGTAAATATTACGAACCGACACTTTACGAGCTTGTACTCAGCTCGCGCGAAACACTCGATAATTACAAAGATCCCGTTCTCCAATACAGCGGCGAAAGTGAACAGGCGCTCAGCGAGGACACCGCATATATTATGAACCAGCTGCTTCGTACGGTTGTTACCGGTTCGAGAGGTACAGCAGGTTCGGCAGGTATGAGCGGATGGCAGGTTATCGCAAAAACCGGTACCACAAGCAACAATAAGGGACGCTATTTTGTTGGCGGTACTCCCTATTACGTTGCGGCTTGCTGGTTTGGTTACGACCCGCCGAAATCGATGAACAGTCTTTCTTCGGGTACCAACCCCGCGCTCAGATTGTGGAAGGCAATTTTCAAGGACATTCATAAGGATTTGAAGAAAAAATCCTTCCCCAAATCAAGTAATGTTAAAACTGCTAGCTACTGTATCCACTCGGGTCTCATTAAGAGCTCGAAATGTGAGGACGAAACTCGCGTTGGATACTACAAAAAGGACTATGCACCGGTATGCGTAGGCAAACACATAGCACTGGTCGGAGACGAAGAGGAATCGTCATCAAGCGATTCGTCAGGAAGCTCGGGTGATTCATCAGGTACAAGCTCGGGTGATTCCTCGGGTGCAGCATCTGGTGACACATCGGGTACAGTTTCGGGAGATGCTACGGGTACTTCTTCGACATCGTCTGCTGAATCGAGCGCAAGTTCAAACACGGCAAGTCAGACAGCACAAACTTCATCAAATGCGGCATAAAACCGTATGATATAAAAAGGAAATCGACGTTGTTCACGTCGGTTTCTTTTTTTAGTATTGATATATTTAGACAGGCATAGTAAAATGAAAACATAATCTTTTTCGGAGATGTTATAATGAAAAGAAGAATTTTTCAATGCTTGGCATGGTTACTCGTCCTTTTATGGATGGGGCTGATATTCTCGTTTTCGGGACAAACTGCTGAGGTTTCGAGCGAAATCAGTAGCAGCACAACAGCAAAAATTATTGCCCAAATATATCCCGGTTTCAATTCACTGTCCCCCGATGAACAAGCGGAAATAATCGACACCGCCGAACTTTTTGTCAGAAAAGCCGGTCATTTAATCGAATATTTCATTCTATCGGCGCTGCTTGTTTTCGCTTTGCTTTTTAACAATTTCAAGCCAATAAATCGTGCGATTTTAGCCATTTTAATCTCACTCATTTATGCAGCAACCGACGAAATTCATCAACTTTTTGTGTCGGGTCGCGCTTGTCGGCTCAGCGACGTACTAATCGACACCTGCGGTGCCGCAATATTCGCCGTACTCTATCTCCTAGCTATCAAAATATTTAATAGAAAAGAAAAAAATCCACCCGCGTGAGGTGGATTTTTTTAATCTATTTATTATGTAGCTTGCCTTTTCTTTTTTATCATTTCAGGCAAGGTATAAACTATAAAATAAAGTATAAATGCGAGAGCTACTCCGCCAAAAATATCGGCTACCGAATGCTGCTTGATAAACACGGTGGAAAGGCAAATCAGCACAGATAAAATTAACGAGCCAACACGAAGCGAAATATTTTTTCGCAGCTTTTCATTCCTAAATACAGTAAGATGAACTATCACAGCTTCGTAACAGTGCATACTGGGAAATACGTTTATCGGCTTGTCTGATGCAAACAGCAATCGACATATCCAAAGAAACACGCCATCACCTTCTGCCGAAGGTCTAAAATCTACAGCCGTTGGGTAAATGCAGAAGATAATTATTGAAAGCGCCATTCCTGCAACCATCGTCAAAATCTGCTTATAAAACGCCTTCTTATCAGTAAAGCAATTATAAAGCATTCCTGCCGGCACATACGCATACCAAATCACGTACGGGATAACAAAAACGGGCAAAAACGGTATCGCATCATCAAGCGGAAGGTGAATTATATTATATTCTACATCACGTAACTGAGTCAGAAAATAGAATGTTTCCATCAAAATAAATAATGAAAACAACAAAACGTGCTTGCTTTCCTTTATACTGATTTTCATTTTCCTTTTCATTACAAAACCTCGAATTTATGCTATATATTATCATTTTATCATATTTCACTATAAAAAACAATAATTAAAAAAATGACAGCGGATAATCACCCACTGTCATTTTTTAATATCAAATTATTCTGCGCTAAACATATCCTTGCCTACTCCGCAAAGAAGACACGCAAAATCATCGGGCAAATCCTCAAACTTTGTTCCTGCGGGGATTCCCTTTTCTTCGCAGCCAACCTCTTCATCATATACCCAGCCGCAAACGTCACATACATATTTCATATCGTTTACACCTCCTTATATCAAATTTAATTTATTCTTAATTTATATCCGTTTTTTGTAAAATGCCATTCCAATTAGCATAATTACAAAAAAGGTTATCAGGTAATAAGCCGCCCTCATTTTATAAGCGGAAACAGCGGCATAGACCATAAATACACAACAACCAATCGCAAGTATCGGCATTATAAATCGTTTGAATTTGCCAAGTTCCTTGCCCTTTACAATCAGCAATATGAAAATCGGCACGTATGCGGCATACATTGTAATTACAGGTAATTCGTTATTTTCCCAGCCGATGATTTCGGGTAATACATTGTCGCCCATTTCGCCAAGCTGCCACTGAACGAGCCAAACTCCCGTGAAAAGTAATCCAATTATTGCGGAATTAACCGGCATATTTGTCGTCCCGTCGATTTGAGAGAAGATGCGAGGTGCGGGGCCACGTCCTCGCACCGCAAGCGAAAACATTCCGCGACTGCAACCGAGCATTATTCCGTTCATAGCTCCCAGGCAAGAAATAATAATAAACACAAAAACAATCGTTCCGAAAATATCGCTTCCAAAAAGGGCGGAAAAGGCGTCCATCGGCACATTTCTTTGCGGTGAAATGAGTCGCTCGGTAGGTAAAACACCCGAAAGTCCGAGAAAATAAGAAAGATAAACAGCAATTACAATTAACGCGCCCGAAATCAAAGCAATCGGTAAATTTCGCTTCGAGTTGCGCAGTTCGGCGTTTATTGATGTAGTGATAATCCAGCCCTCAAAAGCAAATGCAAATGCAACCATTCCCGAAAAAATTCCCGAAAAATCAAAGGCAGCACTTCCGTCAGGCATAGTGGAGGTCAATGCATCGATGGTCATTCCGTTTGAGAGTCCGATAGCCGTACCAATTATAGCCATTATGACAAGCGGAATTAACTTTATCACCGTGGCAGAAACCTGAATACGCCCGGCAAGTTTTGGCGACAAAGCATTTATTGCGCAGGATAAAATGAGATAAAATCCAGCCAGTGCGAGACGTATCCCGCTATCTCCTCGGTGGTTAAATAAAATGCAGGTGAAATCGGCAGAAACCCATGCAAGAGTAGCTGCAAGCGTAGGATAATAAATGGTCGTCATAAACCATCCTACAGCGTAACCATACCATTCTCCAAGCGACGCTTCAGCATAGTCGATGACGCCATTCACCTTTTGATACCGAGCGGCGAGAATGGAAAAAACGTAGGTGCAAATCAGCATTACTAAACCAACACCGCCGACGATAATCAAACAGCCGGTCATATTTCCGTTAGTGTTTTCAAGCACCTTATTTGCCTTAAAAAACACGCCCGAGCCAATTACCGACCCGACGATAAGGCATATTGCCGTCAACAAGCCATATCTTTTTTCAAGCCGGTTTTCCATACTCCACCCCCGATTAGTTAGGTTAATTTATTTCTCTACATATAAATATTACCCCATAAACTGGTGATATGCAATAAAATAAATAAAAAAAGTCCAAGTTCAAAAACTTGGACTTTTTTGGTCGAGTGTTTATACACAACCTCAAACGCGAGGTTGAAACCATAAAAAAGAAAAACCTCAACACGCGAATTGCGCGTCGAGGTTCTCGACTGGTCGAGGTGACAGGACTTGAACCTGCGGCCTCTGCGTCCCGAACGCAGCGCTCTACCAAACTGAGCCACACCTCGTTATTTAATTTTTTATGCTAATAGATTACTTTGTGCGTTTTATAATTTCACGAGAGCGCTACGCTTACTCTTGCGGTGCCCGAAAAAACTACGGAATTTCATCATTCCTTGTTTTTTCGACCGCGGCGCCTTTTCGCTTTCCCTTCATCTGCATTTAGCAGCGGTCAAGCTCAAAGCTACCAAACTAAGCCACACCTCGTTATTTAATTAAGCGCTAAAAATCAATGAATATTAGCGACCTTTTGATTATATAAAACATGATTGGAAAAGTCAAGAGTTTTCTTAAATTTTTGTACATTCGAGTTATTTAAACACTTTTACTATGATTTTGACTCGAAATTGCAAAATAATATAACCAAGGTTACATAAAACAAAGTTACATAATCACATATACATTTATTCATTATTGTATTCAGATTAACAGTTTCAACAGAGTTTTCAACAATCAAAGGTCGACAAGACGCGGTTTTTCCGCATAAACGCCCTCAAAATTGTTAATAACTTTTAATTATCAAAATCGAAAAAATCCAATTATTATGTTTACATAACCACAATCCAAATGGTTGACTGGTCATTATTGTATAAAAAAATTGATAATATTTTTGCAATTTTTACCCCTGTTTTCAGGTAACAAAATAGCAGCCGATTTTACACGGCTGCTAGATTTTTTTATATTATTTATTGGGAACTTCCTTATACAGATTGAATCTGAAAAGTTTGCTTTCGTCGTCGGGATTCGAGCAACGAATTGTCGCCTCAGCAATAAAAGCTCCATTGATTATATTCGCGAGTCCAGCAAACTGACACAGCTTTGATTTAAGATTGAGGACGTCTCCCTCTTTTGTTTCGAGGAAAACATCGCCTGTGCAGGTGTCGAGTGTACGAATAAAATCGGCAACGTCAACATTGTGCATTGTCATTTTTGAAGTATCCATTTAATTACCTCCTAACATTCGTGCTACAAAGCACTTATGACTGCATTATAACACAAATTGGCTGGATGTCAATAAATAGCTTCCTTTAACTTATCGACAAAATCGGTCTTTTCCCACGGTAAAGATATGTCGGTTCGACCGATATGTCCATAAGCCGCGATTTTTTGATAAATCGGGCGACGAAGCTCAAAGCAGTTGATAATCGCTGTCGGGCGTAAATCAAACACTTCACGAACGATTGCCGAAATTTCTTCGTCCGACTTAATTCCCGTTCCAAAGGTATTTACCATAACAGAAACGGGCTTTGCTACGCCGATTGCATAAGCAATCTGAACCTCGCAACGCTTTGCAATACCTGCGGCAACAATATTTTTGGCAACGTGACGAGCAGCGTATGTAGCCGAACGGTCAACCTTTGTCGGATCCTTTCCGCTGAATGCACCGCCACCATGACAAGCATATCCGCCGTATGTATCAACGATAATCTTACGTCCTGTAAGACCTGTATCCCCTGCCGGTCCTCCGATTACAAAGCGGCCTGTCGGATTGACGTATATAATAGTATTCTCATCCATGAGATCGCAAGGAATAATCGGCTTGATAACGTGCTCAATTACATCATTACGAATGGCATCAAGCGAAACGTCAGCAGAATGCTGGGACGAAACAACGATTGTATCCACTCTAACCGGCTTATCATCGTCGTATTCAACGGTAACCTGCGTCTTTCCATCGGCACGTAAATAAGACATAATTCCCGACTTTCTAACATAGGTCAAACGACGTGCGAGGGCATGAGCGAGGGCAATCGGCATAGGCATAAGTTCCTTTGTCTCGTCACAAGCATAACCAAACATAAGTCCCTGGTCACCTGCTCCGCCATCCTCATCCTCGGAATCTGAATTTTTCTTTTCAAACGAATTATCAACGCCGAGAGCAATATCCGGCGACTGCTCGTGAATCTTTACCTCAACCTTACAGGTGTTTCCGTTAAAGTATTTTTCGTCACTGTCGTAACCAATATCGCATACAACCTTGCGCACAATTTGCTCGTAATCAACCTTTGCAGATGTGGTGATTTCGCCCATTACGGTTACAAAATCCGTGGTACAGAAGGTTTCGCAAGCGACACGTGCAGTTTTATCCTCGCTGATAATTGCGTCCAAAACCGCGTCAGAAATCTGGTCGCAGATTTTATCAGGATGTCCTTCGGTAACCGACTCAGATGTAAAAAGTCTCTTCATAATTTTATCTCCCTTTCGTTTTTTAACATAAAAAAGCCCACATACTTTATCAAGCAGTGGGCCAATAAAAACCTCATCTTTCGGACAGAAAAAGTCCGCAGGAATTAGCACCTTGCCAAAAAAGCAGGTTGCCGGACGTCACGGGGCCTGTTCCCTCGGTCACTCTTGATAAAGCAACTATTAAATTGTTTCCTTGTGTATTCTATCACACATTTTAAATTTGTCAACAATAAAGTTGATATTTTAATAAAGGAAATTTTTAGTCGTCGTTATACTCACCGAGCTTACCGAGACTTTCCGCCTTTAAGAAGGCGTTAATAAAGCCGTCAATTTCTCCGTCCATAACTGCATTTATATTGCCGTTTTCGAATCCTGTGCGGTGATCCTTTGCCAATGTATAAGGCATAAATACGTATGAGCGAATCTGTGAACCCCAGGTTATTTCCTTTTGAACACCTTTAATGTCCTCAATCTTATCAAGATGCTCGCGCTCCTTGATTTCGAGAAGCTTTGATTTAAGCATGGTCATACAGGTATCGCGATTCTGGAACTGGCTTCTTTCGGTCTGACACGAAACGACGATTCCGGTAGGAATATGAGTCAGACGAACGGCAGATGATGTTTTATTAACCTTCTGTCCACCGGCGCCGCTTGAACGGAAAACATCCATTTTAACATCTTCGGGGCGAATATCAATCTTTATATCATCGTCAATTTCTGGCATAACTTCGAGCGAAGCAAAGGAAGTATGTCTTCTGCCCGATGAGTCAAATGGCGAAACACGAACGAGTCGATGAACACCCGCTTCGCTACGCAAAAATCCGTACGCGTTCATTCCCTCAATTTGCAAAACTGCGCTTTTGAGTCCGGCTTCTTCGCCATCAAGAAAGTCGATAAGATTCGCCTTGAAATTATGACGTTCAGCCCAACGACTATACATACGATAAAGCATCTGAACCCAGTCCTGTGCCTCGGTTCCACCTGCTCCTGCGTGGAAGGTAAGAATTGCATTCTTTGAATCATATTCGCCCGTCAATAATGTTGTAAGGCGTAATGATTCAATATTATTGAGAACGCGGTCAACACCTTCGATTGCCTCGTCAAGCATTGATAAATCCTCTTCTTCGTCAGCAAGTTCGATTAAAACAAGCGTATCATCAAAATCCGCCTTTAAATTATCATAGGCGGCTATTTTATTCTTTAACTGAGCAATTTTGCGAAGCACCTTCTGAGAATTTTCTACATCGTCCCAAAAGCCATTTTCTGCTGATTGCGCTTCGAGTCTTTCCTGCTCCTTTCTGAGCATATCAAGACCGAGTGCTCCTGCTATTTCCTTTAACGCCCCTTCATTGTCCAAAAGGCGTAATCTCTGTTCCTCGTACTGTACCATTTATGAAACCTCCGTTCAATCTCGCTCGGCTACAAAGGCCACCCAACCACCGCTTGTATGACGGGCAGTAATTTTAAGCCCGCAAGTCCTAATTGCTTCGGCAACCTCATTTTCGCGAATGTCAACAATTCCCGAGCAGACAAAAATTCCGTCGTCAGCCATATAGTCGGTAACATTGCTGCACAACTGAATTATTACGTCAGCTACTATATTAGCACATATTATATCATATTTTCCACTAATTTTTTCAGTTAAGTCGCCACAAATGAAATTTGTTTTATCCTCGACGCCGTTTATTACAGCATTTTCGGTGGCAACGCGTACCGCCATAGCGTCAATATCAACGCCGTCAGCATAGGTCGTACCGAGAATAACCGACGAAATTGCTAATATACCGCTTCCGCAACCAATGTCAAGCAGAGTTTCACCGCCCGAAATTACACTATCGAGAACGGTCAAACATAATTTAGTAGTATCGTGGGTACCTGTTCCAAATGCTGCTCCGGGGTCAATCGAAAGAACTGTACGATTATCCTTGTTTTCATACTTTTCCCACGTAGGACATACGGCAAGTCGGTTTCCGATTTCGACCGGCTTAAAGTATTTTTTCCAATTTTCCGCCCAGTCGGTTTCGGCTACTGTGCTACTGTCAATTATATGCGATATTCCTTCGGCAGTAAAGCGCTCGGAAAGATAGGAAATTGCTTCGTTCGGGTTATCCTCTTCACTAATATAAATGTGGATAATCGCATTTTCCCTATCTTTTTTTATCAAGTCCTCGTCGATAAGGTCGATGTGTGCAATTTCCTTTGCCATCGGCTCTAAATCGGAATAATCCTCGATATAAATTCCGTACGGAACCGTCATATTAGCTATTGCCGATGCCTTTTCAACCTCGGTACAAGAAACTGAAATTTTGATTTCGGTCCAGTTCATTATGTTGTCGCTCCTTTATCCAATAGGCAAAACAAAAGACCGCAAAATAAGTTTGTGGTCTTTTGTCGATAATATGTTTAATTTATTTTATTTATTAAACATGCTCATAATGTCGGTGAAATCACCGTCATCTTCTTCACTTGTGGTATCGAGCATCTTGAAAAGGTCGTCATTCTTACCATAGCCGGCCTTAATATTGCCGAAATTGGTAGCGATAACTGTCATTCTCATTTCGTCGTTGAGGTTAGGATCGAGCGATACACCCCAAATGATATTTGCTTCTTCATGAGCGGTCTGAGCAACGATTGATGAAGCGAGTTCTACATCCTCGAGTCCAATGTCCTCGGAAGCGGTGATATTGATAATAACACCACGAGCGCCCTTCATATCGGTTTCGATAAGCGGGCTGGAAATAGCAGTCTTTGCACAGGCCTCTGCCTTATCACGACCGGTAGCCGAACCAACGCCCATGTGAGCGTAGCCGGAATCCTTCATTACTGCTGTAACGTCAGCAAAGTCGAGGTTAATGTATGCAGGGAGACTAACGAGCTCGGAAACGCTCTGAACACCCTGACGGAGCACGTCATCGGCGATGATAAACGCATTCTTAAGTGTAATCTTTTCTTCTGATACGAATTTAAGTCTTTCGTTAGGAATGACGATAAGACTGTCAACATGCTCAGCAAGAGCAGCAATACCCTTTTCTGCCTGTTCCATACGAAGCTTTCCTTCGAAGCCAAAGGGCTTTGTTACGATACCAACAGTAAGGATACCAAGTTCCTTTGCAATTTCGGCAACGATGGGTGCTGCACCAGTACCTGTACCACCGCCCATACCGGCAGTGATGAATACCATATCGGTACCCTTGAGTGCAGCAGTAATTTCGTCACGTGATTCTTCAGCAGCTTTGAGTCCAACCTCGGGCTTTGCACCTGCGCCGTGACCACGAGTTGACTTTTCACCAATCTGAATCTTATGTGTGGCTTTTGATAAAAGGAGTGCTGCAGCATCGGTATTAACTGCGATGAATTCAACACCCTGAACACCGGCATCGACCATGCGGTTTACAGCGTTACCGCCGCCGCCACCGACACCTACAACTTTAATCTGAACAACATCTTCTAATTCGTTTGCAATTTCAAAAGGCATAGTATTTGTCCTC
>JAFOCB010000129.1 GCA_017381515.1 Clostridia bacterium
GACGAAGATGAAGAATTTTTAGGCGAATGGGATTATTAAATCACCATTTCCACTAACTAAAAAAAGTAACATAACCTTTATTAAAAAATTGCACGGCGCTGATTACATGTAATCGGCGCCACGCCTTTATATACGGAGATTTTTTATGAACATCGAGATAAAATCAATTCGTAAAAGCTACGGCAGTAAGCAGGTGCTGCGCGACATTAACCTTTCGGTCACGTCGGGCAAATGTATTGGCATCCTCGGCAGTAACGGCTGCGGAAAGTCCACCCTGCTCTCCATTCTGGCAGGGGTTCAATCGGCCGACGGCGGCGAATTTCTGTACGATGGACGCGACCTTTTTAAATACGAAAAGCAGCGAGCATTACTGGTCGGCTACGTCCCGCAAGGCACTCCGCTCATCGAGGAGCTGACGGCAAAGGATAACCTTTCCCTCTGGTACTCGCGTGAAGAAATGCAAAAGGAGCTGGACAGCGGCATACTGAAAATGCTGGGCATCAGCGATTTTCTGACCACCCGCGTGTCAAAAATGTCGGGCGGAATGAAAAAGCGTCTGGCAATCGGCTGCGCGATAGCAAAACGACCACCCATTCTCATTCTCGACGAGCCGATGGCGGCACTCGACATCGCGTGTAAGCAGAGCATTTCCGAATACGTCAAGCGGCACAAGCAGGAGGGCGGCATCGTCCTCATCTCCACCCACGACGTTATCGAAATGGAGCTGTGCGACGAGCAGTATATTATCAAAAACGGTGTACTAAACCGCTTTGATTACACCGGCAACCTCGACGAATTGGTAAAGAGCTTGTGATATGAAACGATACTTTTATTTACAACTAAAACGCGGGTTAAGGGTATTCCCCTTTATCCTGTTCACCGCGCTGATAATCCTCGTGAGCGTAGTCACCATCTTTTTGGCGATACAGAGCAAATTGCAAAACAGCGAGGAAAACAAGCGATTTAAAATCGCGATAACAGGCGACCTCGACGACAAATACTCGCAGCTGGGCGTTGCGGTGTTGCAGAATTTCGACGACACGCGATTTGCCATCGACCTCGTCGAACTTACCACCGCCGAAGCCGAGACCCAGCTCAAAAAAGGGCAGATTTCGGCCTATGTCGTCCTGCCAGAAAACTTTATTGAACGCGCTCTTGCCGGCGACGTCGATAAGGTGACCTACGTCACCTCGGCGAGCAGCCAGACCGTCGTCAGTATGTTTAAAAACGAGTTTACTGCCCTCATTACCGATATGGTGGTCAATTCCGAAAAAGGCACCTACGGCATAAGCGCGGCGGTCAAGGACAATGGTCTTTCGGGCTCGGGAAAATATATGGACGAGCTGAGCATGGACTACGTTGACCTCATTTTTTCGCGGTCAAAGATAATGACCGTCGAGCAGCTCGGCATCTCGCAAGGGGTATCCATCACCGAATACTACGTCTGCGGAATGACGGTGTTTTTACTCATGCTGCTGGGCATAACCTTTGTAACCGTGTGCGTAAGTTCCGACCTTTCGCTAAACCGTCTTCTCGTGTCAAAGGGCACGTCCACCCTCGCCCAGACAATCGGCGAATTTGCCGCTCATTATCTCATTTTATCCCTGCTGATTTCCGTAATGACTGCGGTCGGCTCGGTAGCCCTCGCCATTATGGGAAAGGGTGATTTGCTACTTGCGAATTTCACCGACCTTTTGCCCCTTTTCGCGCGAGTTTTCATTATTCTCTTGATGCTTTCGGGCTTCAATATGCTGGTGTTCGAGTTATCGGGAAACGTGGTCAGCGCGGTGCTTTTTCACTTTTTCATCGGACTGGGACTGTGCTATATTTCGGGCAGCTTTTACCCGATTTATTCCCTCCCCCTGCCGTTGCAGAAGCTGTCACATTTCTTGCCGACGGGACTTGCTCGCGAATACCTCGAAGGATATTTTGTCGGTGACTCGAATTACACGCAGCTTGCGGGCATTTTAATTTTTGCCGTCGTCTTTTTTGCGGCAACGCTGCTCATTCGCTCGGCAAAAATAAAAAACAGGAGGTGGCATTATGCAAAGACCGCTTAAATGGCTCCTCATGCTAAACAAACGCCTGTATAAAAAGTCGTCGTTCATTATCATAATGCTATTCATTCCGCTGTGCGTTTTTGCACTTGGGATTGCCGCCAAGCAACAAAGCGGATTTGTCAGCATCGTACTTGCCAAAGAGGATAGCGCCGACCCGATTTCGACCGAGCTTGTAAATTCATTCCTGAGCGAAAGGTCGCTCATTCGATTTACGCTGGCCGATTCCCCTGCCGAAGCCGTCACCGAGGTAAAAAACGGCGATGCGGATGCCGCTTGGATTTTCCCCGCTGATATGGAGGCGGAAATTGACAAATACGCTTCCATCGGCTCTAACAAAAATTCGTTTATCAAGGTAATCGAGCGTGAGGAAAACGTATTTCTCCGCCTCACCCGTGAAAAGCTTTCGGCATCGCTTTTCGGCTACTCTGCGAGGGTGCGCTACATCGACTTTGCGCGGACGAATATTCCCGAGCTTGACCTGACCGACGAGCAGCTTATGAGCTATTTTGACAATGTTTCGGTCAGCGAGGAGCTGTTTACCATCGGTAGCATCGGTGACTTTGACACCGAAGGGCAAAGTACAAATTACCTCGCCGCGCCAATCCGAGGCATTCTCGCCATTCTGATAATGCTATGCGGTATGGCGGCAACCATTTTCTATATGCAGGACGAAAAATCGGGCACATTCGCGCTGGTAAAGAGCAAAAATCGCATTTACGTTTCTGCCGCCTGCGTGATGATTGCGGTAATGAATATTGCCGCCGTCACCCTTTTTGCACTGGTGATTTCAGGTGTCGCAACGGCATTTTTAAACGAGCTTGTCTGCCTTTTACTGTACGCCCTTTGTTGCACTGCTTTCTGCCTTTTGCTGATGCAGATTTTCCGCAACCTGCGACTTTTTGCGGCGACCATTCCGCTCTTTGTCATCGCGACGGGAGTTTTTTGCCCCGTATTCTTTGATTTGAGAAAAACGGCGGTTGTAGGTCACCTTTTCCCGCCGACCTATTATATAAACGCCGCTTATAGCAACAGTTACAAACTGTATATGTTGCTCTACCTCACCGCCCTCATCATACTGCTCGCAATTATACAAAAAATTACAGCAAAAAAGCGCATTTAGTGTCGAGAATTGTTGACATTTTATTGAATCAAGTGTATTATAATTATAATATCTTTGCTTTAATATATCTTTTTTTGTTAAGGCATTTATACGAGGAGGAATTATTTTGGAAAACAATTACAACTACACAAACCAACCGGCTAATCCCCAGCCCAACCCTGCTCCGCAGAACAATAACTTTAACGCAACGGTAAACAACCTTACCGAAAAGGGAAAGGTCCTCGCCGAAAAAGGAAAGGGCCTCGCCGAAAAAGGCATCAACATCTTTAAATCCAATCCTAAAAAGTACGGAATCCTCTGCGGTGGAATTCTTACCGGCGTAATCGTTTTTATCGTTGTTGTTTCGCTCGTTTTGGGCGCTCTTTTCAATAATTATAAGACACCGGTTAAGCTCATGGAAAAGAACAGAAACTCAAAGAGTTTCTCGTCTTATATGGACCGTTCTATCGATATGCTCAATGGCTTCTGCGAAAGTGAAATGAAAGCCATCCTCAAAGTTTACAAGAGCAGCGACGATTACAAGGACGATATGGAAGATGCAAAGGATGAATTTGCCGACCAAATCGAAGATATGAAGGACGAATACGGTAGCAATTACAAATATACATATACCATCACCGATAAAGAACGCCTCGAAAAAGAAGACCTCAAAAAATTCAGAGATGAATTGCGCAATGCAGCCGATTCATTAGAGGCCCAAATCGACGAAGCTGACGATTACGATTCCGACGATTGGGAAGATATTGCTGACGATGCCGGCATTTCAAAAGCACAAGCAAAGAAGCTGTACAATGCTATGGATGATGTCCGCAAGGTGCTTAAAAAGGCACAGGTTACCGACGGCTATGAGCTCGAAGTTACCATCGCCCTCACCGGAAGCGAACTTGACGAGCCGGAAGAAAATGAAATGACCATCAGAGTATATAAGGTTGACGGAAGATGGATTTCATCCTCTGCTATGTCCGGTATCTCATTGTTCTAATTCCTCTGCCCTTTACGGCAAATAAAAGTTAGATAGTGAATAAAATTAAACCCTGCTGATTAGTCAGCAGGGTTTTTGTTTGCAATGTTCCCCCCACGAACCCAGCAGCATAAAAAAATAAAAGAGCGTACCACAACGGATACGCTCATTTTTCATTTTGCATTCTCCTTTGCGGTTCGACAAGAGGCAATCAGCATTGCTCTTAAGGAAGTGCATTTTGTTGAAAGTGCTTTGAAAGTTTGTTCATCAATGTATTTCGTTTTAAACAAGAGCTCAAGCCAATAACCCGTTTCACTTGCTTCCTTTAAGGCAATTTCAAGCTTGGAAATAAAATCCTTCTTGCCTTGCGCATATTGTGCTTCGTGAATATTAGCGCCAATGCTCGTGCCACTTCTGCCGACTTGATTGGAAATGATAGATTCTTTCATGGATTTCAGACACTTTACCAATTCAATAATATCAACAGAGAATTCCATAGAAAGTTCTCGAAGCTTTGATTCCGACACAATATACACCTCACTTTTTAATTATTATACCACAAATTAAGTTGTTTTGCAAATAAGTGATAAGTGATGCGGCTTCGCTGTGATAGGTGATGCGATGCGTTCCACCCACGCGCCGAAGGCGTGCATCACAGACGAAGTCTGCATCACGCACGCAGTGCGCATCACGTTCCAAAGGAACGCATCACTCAAAAACGCACCTTTGTCAGTAGATAAAAGTGCGTTTTTTGTTGGCGGAGAGAGGGGGATTTTGTCCCGGTGCTATCGCACCTATCGCCTCGCTTGCGCTCGTTGCCACGTCAGCGAAAACAGTCCACCGGACTGTTTTCTTCCGCTGTCTTTCGCCAGCTCCCTCCTTGTTCGAATCCCCCACGAGCCCAGCAGCATAAAAAAATAAAAGAGCGTACCTTGTTTTGATACGCTCTCATTTTGGCGGAGAGAGGGGGATTCGAACCCCCGAACGGGTATTAGCCGTTACACGATTTCCAGTCGTGCGCCTTAGACCAGCTCAGCCATCTCTCCACATATTCGGTTTTGCGTCCGTTCAAAAGACTTTTACATTATA
The DNA here is from genome assembly GCA_017381515.1 of Clostridia bacterium. Lineage (GTDB taxonomy): Bacteria > Bacillota > Clostridia > Oscillospirales > Acutalibacteraceae > UMGS1976. Next base: position 5,231 of record JAFOCB010000129.1, read on the forward strand.
CCCAATGGATAGCCAAAAATCAAGAGCAATTTTCATTTTTTATCCCCTGCCGAATAAACCGCATAAAATCGGCAAAAACTACCTTCACAAAAGGGGAGTGAAAAATGCTCGTCACCATCATCCGCACCTTCATCCTATATTTCGTCATCATTGTCGCCATGCGCATCATGGGTAAGCGGCAGGTCGGTGATATGCAGCCGAGTGATCTGGTCGTGTCCCTCCTCATTTCCGAAATTGCCGCCATGCCGATTGACAATATCGACTCGCCCATGACAAACGGCATAATCGCGGTGTTTTTACTGGTCTTTCTCGAAACGGCACTCGCATTCATTTCGCTCAAATCACCCTTTATCCGCCGAGTTATAAACGGCAAACCGTCAATTATTATCAAAAAAGGAAAGGTCGACCGCTTGACACTCAAACGGCTGCGAATTTCGACCAACGAGCTGCTCGAATCGTTACGGGCGCAAGGAATTTTTGACATTTCGTCGGTCGATTACGCCATAATCGAGCCGAACGGGGACCTCAGCGTACTGCAAAAATCCGATTCGGGCGGAACGATTGCCGTCCCCGTGATTTGTGACGGGCGGTTGCAAGACGGCTTTATGCAGAGTATGGGCATATCCAAAAAAGCCGTCAACGACCAGCTAAAACGTCGTGGTATTTCGACCGCCGACGTATTCATCATGACCATTGACACCAACGGAAACGCGGTCATCGTGCGTGAGGACACCGCCAACGGCAATTTCCGAGCCAACAACGACAAAAACAACACCAACAACGGCAAGGAGGAGAAAAAATGAAACGGCTTTTTCTTTCCCTCGCAATTTTTGGGGCGCTTTTTGGCTTTGCCTTTTACGGCACCTTCGCCGTCTCAAACGAGGGGGAACGTCTGACGGCGCTTTTGACCGAAGCAATCGACCTAGCCGAAATGGGCAACGCCGAAGCCGCAAAACAAGCGGCAGAGCGACTGGAAGCGAGATACATCGAGGCGGAAAAGCGGCTTTCCTACTTTGTTGACCACCGAAATATCGGTCAGCTCGGCACCGAAATCAGCACCCTACCCTCTCTCGCCGAGGCGGA
>JAFOCB010000130.1 GCA_017381515.1 Clostridia bacterium
AAGCTGGCTCTGCACCTTAATTCTAAAGAGCTCGCCATTGTTAGCGTCGAGGTCGGTTGCACCGATTGAGAAGGTGCATCCTGCGTTATCGTCAGACTGGAAGATAATTTTAAGCATTCCGTCGGACAGGTCATAATTGGTTGTGAGGGTTGCTGTTTCGTAAGGTGTAGCGTAAACAATCTTATTATTTTCGCGAACAGCAACAACCTCGGAATTATCCATTGCAACGAACAAGGAAGCAACGGCAATTGTACGATCATAAGTGCTGGTGGAAAGGTCGCCCGTGTTATTCATTTCGCCAATGCGATCTGCGTAATTGGTGAGTCTGAATACCATCCAGAATTCGCCGTTAGCGGTCGAAACTGTGTCGATAGCATTTCCGTTAGCATCGACAAAGCTGATTGACCACTCTGCGCCGTCAGGAGTATAAATCTCTCTTTCGCCACAGATGTTGCAGTAGCCCGAGAGATACTTGTGTCCAAGTGCTGCAACAGTTTCGTCGTAGCTGTAACCACAGGTAGCACAGGTGTAGGTAACAGTGCCGTCCTTTGTACAGGTTGCCTTGTCAACGATTTTTGAAGTAGTGCTGTGACCGAGAGCGGGGATTTCGTTCGAGTACGAGAATCCACATCCACACGAATAGGTGTCTGCGCCTGCTTCTGTACAGGTCGGATCCTTGTGTGTTTCGGTGTAGTTGTGAACGTGACCGTTGCCGCCAATGGTGGTAAGGTACGGATTGCTTGCTACAACGCAGGTCCATCTATCAGCACCTTCGCCAAGCCACTCGGCTGCCTGATAATCGGCAACGCTTCCTGCACCCGAGTTTTCGTCAACCGTCTTTGTTCCGGCGTAAACGTATCCGACAAAGTCGTCAGAATAGTTAACCTCGTTTGTACCCATTGTGGTAACCGAGCCGATATTATATGAATTATTTACTATAATTGCAGGACTATTTTTCTGCAAGATAACGCCGATGAAACCGCCTGTGTATGCGTCACCCTTAATTGCACCTTCGTTAGCGCAACGGGTAAAGGTTATGTCAGCGCTCCAAACAACGCCTATAAAGCCACCTGCTTCACTACTGTGACGCTGATGTGTAGGACCATTCCACGGTGCATGATATGTACCTGTGGAGATGTCACCATAGTTGATACAGTCGGTAAAGGTTGTAGTACCTGTAGCGTGACCGATAAAGCCACCCGACTGTGAGAAGGTTTCAACCTTGGCAAAGTTTGCACAGTTGATAAAGGTACCGTTACCGCTACCTATGAAGGAACCGCATCTCTGCGCGCTAGTGGATTGTTTGTTTTGTCCGACGAGACCTCTTGTCACACAGTTGATAAAGGTACCGTTACCGCGACCTACAAAGAGTCCACGACCCCAGTCAGCGCCAAAGTGGTCACCACCTGCTACACCGTCAACCTCAACGTTTTCGAATGTACCGCCTGATGATTTAACGGCGAGAATACCATGGTCTGAGTTATTATGGCCAATGTACGAATCCTTAATAGTAAGATTCTTTATAGTTCCCTTAATCTCGTTGAAAAGGCCAGCTGAATTTGATATGTTATAAATACCGTAAATGGTATGTCCGTCACCATCAAATACACCTGTCAAAACAGCGGTGTTTGACGGCCAGGTTTCGAATGATCCTGAATTGAGGTTATAATCACTGGTAAGTACGTTTCTGTTGAGATAAATGTCTGCGCCAAGCTTGTAATAAGCGTCGTTTTCGACACCTGCAACGAGATTTTCTCTCATTGCTGCGAGCTGGGTTGCATCAATGATGATGTACGGGTCATTTTCGATACCCGAACCACCTGCATAGTCGCTTTCCTCAATCTTTCCGCAAACGTCACATTCGCCGTCAACGTAATTGTGTCCCGATGTCTTAATAACGGTTGAAGAAACTGTAATACCGCAAACCGAACACTTTACAACTGTTGCGCCGTCAACCGTACAGGTTGCGTCAAATGTTTCTGTTACCTCGGTATGACCCTTTGCAGGGATTGTTTCGAAGTAGCTGTTACCACAAGCACAGGTGTAAACAGTCTTTCCTGCTGTAGTACAGGTTGCAGCGGTTGTAGATGATGTATATTCGTGATAGTGAGCAACTGCACCGCAAACGGTACACTTTTCATCAACGTAAGTATGTTCCTTTGTGGGAATAGTGTCGGTATAGCTCTCGCCACAAAGGTCACAAGTGTAAACCATCTTACCCACTGTGGTACAGGTAGCGTCGGTTGAAGATACTAATGTATATACGTGGTCGCAAACACTATCAGCAACGAGTGTCAATGTCGGGTTAGCTCCGGCTTTAATTGTCCAAAGGTCAGCGTTTGCGCCAAGCCAAGCTCCTGCTTGATAGGTGGCAAGGTCGCCTGCACCCGAATTTGTGTCGATAGACTGGCTTCCTGAATAAAGTTTTCCGATAAAGTCGCCGTGATAATCAACGCCGTTTGCCGCCTGACAAGAAACTGCGCCCAGATTATACGAATTATTTATTGTAATTGTAGGAGCATATCTCTGTAATACTGCACCAACAAATCCGCCTGAATAAGCGTCACCGTTGATTGTACCTTCGTTAGCGCAACGGGTAAAGGTTAAACTACCACCATAGGTTACACCAACAAAGCCTCCTGCCGCACTACCGTGACGCTGATGAGTAGGACCTTCCCACGAATTATACTTCTGTCTGGTAGAAATGTTACCGTAGTTGATACAGTCGGTAAATGTTAATGAACCGCCGGTATATCCTACGAATCCGCCCGTCTGTGTAAGGTTGTCAACGTCTGCATAGTTTACACAGTTTGTAAATGAGGTACCGCTGCTGGCACTACCAATGAAAGGTCCAGCTTTCTGAGCAGATTCATTTTGTACGCCTGCTGTAACCTTACCTCTGGTTATACAATTAGTAAAGGTACCTAAACCACTACCGAACATAAGTCCACGGCCGTATTCCGAGCCGTTGTGGTTTCCGCCGGCCGTACCGTCAACTACTACGTTTTCAATGGTACCGCCATTTATCTTATATCCAAGGATACCGTGAGTAGCGTTAAAGGTGCCAACGTACGAATCAGCAATGGTAAGATTCTTTACAGTTCCTTCGATACAATAGAAAAGTCCTGCCTTATTTGCAGTGGCGTAAAAACCATAAATTGTATGGCCATCACCATCGAAAACACCGGCGCCGTAAAGAGTGGTGGAATTTACCGGCCATTCGGTGAAGGAGCCCGGGTTCAGATTGTAATCATCGCTAAGCACATTTTCGTTAATAACGATGTCCGCACCAAGCTTAACGTAACTGCTGGTACCGTTTCCTGAAACATAGTACGCAAGCTGTGACGCGTTCATAATCATGTAAGGATCAGCTTCGGAACCAGATCCGCTTGCAAAAGCGGTAGCAACCGAGCCGTCCCATCCCGCAGCCGAAGCCACGTTTACAATCGAAAACATGGAAACGAGCATTACCACGGTCAGAAGAATGCTAATTGTTCTTTTGATCATCTGCATAATTATATCTCCTTTTGCAAAAATATGATATTTGTAGCAAATTTGTTGTATTTAGCCGAAATTATCCACAAATAACTATAATTTTAATATTATAATAACAGTAATTGCGTTTTTTAGCAACACCGCTCCCCTATTTTCTATGTTTTTAACAAATATCGTTATGTAATATTAGCATTTCGACCATACCAAAAAAGCGTTTTTGTGATTTTTTGTTCACCCCATACGGATATATTATATTTTTGTGCGTAAAATATTTAATATAAAAGTAAAATATTTGATATTTTTGCAAACCGCCACACCAACCGCACCACAAAGCAACTCCTCTCGCTCATCTGCCCCTCGACGCGCACAACCGCACCTCGAAGCAACCAACGCACCACACCAACTGACCTCCGCATCCATCTGCCGCAACCACTCAACCCGCACAACCGATGCGATGCCTTGCTACTCGAATCCGCTCTCCCCCAGACTCCCCCTACCACAAATACAAAAAGCGCAGAGATTTTACTCTCTGCGCTTTTTTTAGTTTAGTTTAGCTGGGTTTTCAGCTAGGGGTTTCGGCTCAACCGCGTAGTTCAGTTTAGAACAGTCGGTTTCAG
>JAFOCB010000131.1 GCA_017381515.1 Clostridia bacterium
AATCGTGCCGGAATATATACTTCACTTGTAAGAGAAAAGACGTCACTTGACACAATAAATATGGATATGCTCAAAAAAAATCCGTCACTTGCGATGTTTTTTCCTGAAATCCGTAGAAAAAAACTCGGAGGTGTGATATAATATGAATATAAATGCAAAAAATGTCGATTTTAAGAATTTAAATGAAGCTTTACGATCAGCAGGAGCTGAGTGCGAAATTTCTTCATGCCTCGGTCAGCGATTCATTGCATCCGGATTGTCAGACAAAAAGATTACCATAAACGGCATCCCCGGAAATGCACTCGGTGCATATCTTAACGGTGCAACCATTGAAGTTATGGGTAATGCACAAGATGCAGTCGGTGATACAATGAATGACGGTGAAATCATAGTTCACGGAAATATCGGTGATGCCGCAGGCTACGCAATGCGTGGCGGAAAAATATTTGTAAAAGGCAACGCAGGATACCGTGCAGGAATTCATATGAAGGCTTATAAAGAAAAACAACCGGCACTCGTTATCGGTGGCAAAGCAGGAAGCTTTTTAGGCGAGTATCAGGCAGGCGGCACAATAATCGTTCTCGGTCTTACCGATGATGAAAAACCTATTGTCAGCAACTTTCCCGGAACAGGAATGCACGGCGGCAAAATGTTTCTCCGCTCCTCCTGCACCGGAATCAGGTTCCCAAGCCAGGTTCACGCACGATGTGCTACCGATGAGGATTTGCAGGATATCAAAGAATATATAAAAGAATTCTGCAAATATTTCGGATATGACGAAAGCGAAATTTTAAATTCTGATTTTACGCTCATTACACCTGACAGTAAAAATCCATATAAGCAGATGTATGTTGCGAATTAGGAAAGGAATGTTGAGTTATGAAGTATTCAGCACAAGAAGTTATTCAATATGTTAATGAGGAGGATATAAATTTTATACGCCTTGTCTTTTGCGATGTCTACGGCAGACAAAAAAGTATATCCATAATGCCCAGCGAGCTTTCTCGTGCTTTTGAATATGGAATCGCTTTTGATGCTTCTTCCGTCGGCGGATTCGGTGATGAAGCTCACTCGGATTTATTCCTACGCCCAGACCCCGAAACACTTGCACAAATTCCGTGGCGTCCTGAAAATGGTCGTGCTATCCGTATGTTCTGTACCATTACAAAACCAAACGGAGAAATTTGCGAATATGACACTCGAAATATATTAAAAAAAGCTATTGCAGATGCAAATAAATCAGGTGTTGAGTTTTCCTTCGGTTCAGAGCTTGAATTTTATCTTTTTAAGCTTGATGAAAAAGGTAATCCAACCAAGGAACCATATGACAACGCAAGCTATATGGATATGGTACCGGAGGACAGATGCGAAAACATTCGCCGCGAAATCTGTCTTGGTATGAAAATGATGGGCATTCATCCGGAAAGTTCACATCACGAGGAGGGACCCGGCCAAAATGAAATTGATTTCCGTTATTCTGATCCTCTGACTGCTGCTGATGATGCTATGGCTTTTCAGGTAATTGTTAAAACCATAGCACGAAGAAACGGACTGTATGCTGACTTTTCTCCAAAACCTATTGCCGATAAAGCCGGCAATGGACTGCACATAAATATGTCAGTTAAAAATGATAATAATCATATCTTGTTGCCACAGATGCTTGCCGGAATAATGGAGTATATTCAGGAGCTTACGGTATTTTTAAATCCGGTGAAAGAGTCTTATTTGAGATTTGGTCAATCCAAAGCTCCAAAATA
>JAFOCB010000132.1 GCA_017381515.1 Clostridia bacterium
AGGTGACGGTATGCGAAAGAATGTATTGTTGTTTATTTTGTTATGTTTAATCGTAACCTGTTTTTCCGGATGTTTTATTTCCGATTACAACGATTATCGTAACAAGAAAATCAGAGAATCAAATGTCACAACCTTTGAAGAGGACTATAAATTGTTGCAAAACGTGACAAGTATTTTAATGTCGGATGATTATAAAAATTATGAATCTATAACTTTTTATCAATCTTCTATGCTTGTTCGAAAAGAAAATCAAATAAAAATAATTGATAACGATATTGATTCAATGGAGGATATCCCTTTAAAAAATGTAATTTTAGAATTACGTAAAAAAGGGTATGATACAATTTCAAAGCGGGGAACTATAATCTATTTTCAACGTTGGACTGACATATTTACTTGGGATGCCGGTTTTGCCTTGTCGATTAACGGTTCCGATGAATTGGATATTCAGTATTTAACATATCAAAAAGCGCTTGAAATGGCAAATTGGTATTACTATGAATCTGATTATAATGAGTGGAGATCACGGGAATACCGATAAATAGCGTGGTTTCAAAATATATAAAATTACCCACCGACCTTGCATTTGATTGCAGGGCAGTGGTATTTGTTATATTATTTATATTGAAAAAAAGAGCAAACATGATATTATAAAATTAAAAGGAAATAATTTTTCAGTCAGATAAGGAGGCGCGATTATGATAACAAGAACAAGAAAAATTGTGCTGCTTGTGTTATGTAGTATGTTTGTTCTCTTATTGGTTATTGGAATAAAGAACGGCGAGTTTAAAGAGGTTAAAATCGAAACTGTAGAGGAAGCAATAAATGACTGGTCTTTCGAACCAGAATGGATGATAGAAGACATTATTTCTATTCAGAATGCAGGAAATGATAAGGTATGTCTGTACATTACTCAAACGGATAATATAGCCGTAACATATATAAAGAACAAAGGAACTAAAACAGAACCTAATTATGAAGCGTTTGAGCGCGTGAGTTATAACATAAAAGATTTGAATGATGATTGTTCAGATTATACTGAATTTTTACAAACAGATAACGGTATAGTAATTTATAATGTTTTTATCAATCCCCAAAAAGATATCGTTTGTATAAATAATCAGGATGTTGCGATTGATGAATTTGAGATAAAGGAAGGAACGAAAATAGGATTTTGGTGTTTTCAGACTAATGATAAAAAAATTGTAGTGGAATAAAAGTTGTTTGTCATTAAATTCATAAACCTCGGACCCTGCATTTTAATGCGGGGTCGGTTTTTTCTTGAAATAATTTTTGGAATATGTTAGTATAAATTTGAGGGGGACCCTCGTTATAATCACAGAAAAAAGGAGTTGCTTTTTATGATAAAATATCAAATCGAAGGCGGAAATTTGCCCGTTGTAATCTGTTATCCCGAGGAGGGACAGACACTTTGCACCGAAAGCGGAGCAATGAGCTGGATGTCGCCGAATATGCGAATGGAAACCAACACTGGCGGCGGAATTAAAAAGGTGTTTGGCCGACTTTTTTCGGGCGAATCAATCTTTTTGAACGAATATACCGCTGAGGGTGGCTCGGGCATGATTGCCTTTGCGTCAAGCTTCCCCGGCTCAATCATTCCGTACCAAGTCACCGACGGAAACGGAATTATCGTGCAAAAGCGCGGTTTTCTTGCCATGGAAAAGGGGCTCGACCTCTCGGTTTATTTCCAAAAGAAGCTTGGCCGTGGCTTTTTCGGCGGCGAGGGCTTTATTATGCAGAGAATCAGCGGCAACGGAATGGTATTCATCGAAATCGACGGCTATTGCAAGGAGTATGACCTCGGCGTCGGTGAAAGCATAATCGTCGATACCGGCTATCTTGCCGCAATGAGTGAAAGTTGCACGATGGATATTCAAACCGTAAAGGGCGTAAAAAATATGTTCTTTGGCGGCGAGGGATTCTTCCACACCCGAATCACCGGACCGGGAAAGGTATATATCCAGTCGATGCCGATTATCAACACGGCGCAGGTGCTTACTCCATATCTCAATATCGGCTCGAATGATAATAACGGCGGCGGTATAAACATCCGTCTCGGCGACTGATAAATAAACTGAATCAAACAAAGCCCCTTTTCACCCGAATAAGAAGGTGAAAAGGGGCAACTTTTTTATTAACCTATATAACAAAAGCGCGGATGCAACTTTTTGTCACATCCGCGCCCTATTAGTTTAGTTCAGCTTTATTCTTCGTCTTTTAATTATTCAGCGAGAGAAGCGTACATGAAGTACTTGAAGCCGAGCGGTGAAGAGAAGAATCCGTCGATCTTGTCGCTGCACATATAGATATCTGTGTAGTAGTAGATCGGGCAGATAGCGCCGGTTTCCATGAGAATATCCTCTGCCTGGTGCATGAGGTCAAAGCGCTTTTCAGCGTCGGATGAACCCTTA
>JAFOCB010000133.1 GCA_017381515.1 Clostridia bacterium
AAATAAAGGATTGCCGCCCTCGACACTCCTACCAAAAGCAATAGCGAAATGACAATAATGGTAATGCGAATTATCCTTTTCTTCATAAATAAATCAACTCTTAATTTGCATTATACCATATAATATATATTTCAACACCCTCACCGATTTTTTGGCGGGGAGTTTTTTGCAATCGCAATTGCTTTCGGCTAAATTTTCTTTTTCATCAGTCCGTGCTTGTTGCAATAGATATACAGATAGCCGCCACCACGGAGATTCAGTCGCGTTTCAGCGTTGCCCTCGGGATAGAATTTGACAAGCTGCACTCGGTCGCAGGTCAAAAAGGCGATAAAGGAAATGAAATGCTCCTTTGTCATATCGTGATTTACCGTTACAAAATGCTCGTCTTCAACTCTTTCGATGCTTATTTTGTGATTGTCGTCGGTGTCCTCCGCTTCAAGTGGCGGCAGATTGATTCCGCAGCAGCTGATAACCGCGTTTCCCACCGCCGACATTATGTTTCCGCAAATGGGACAGACGTAGAATTTCGACCGCAGTATATTTGCCGAGATATTTTTGTTTACCACCATATCGCCTGAAATCAGCTCCATAACCGAAACCGACAATGCCTTTGCCAGTGGCTCGATTAGGGTGATGTCGGGCAGTCCCTTTGCCGTTTCCCATTTAGAAACCGCCTTGTCGCTTACACCGAGCAAATCGGCAAGCTGTGCCTGGGTGATTCCCTTTTTCTCGCGTAAATTTTTGATTGTTGCGCCGGTTATATAGCTGTCCATCTCATTCGCTCCTTTACGAAATCATTATAACCCCTGCGTCCAAATCCCGCAACCTACTCTCCGTTGACAAAACAAAAATCCCCCACCGAAATCGGCAGGGGACGGGTTAATCAACCGTTTAGCATTATGTTGTTTTCATATTCAATCCATTCGCCGTCTATATTCCAATTGGTTAGCATAACCATCAAAATCATGTCAGCGGTAATCAAAAGGCGACGGTCGCCCAAAAAAAATCGCAGTACGGGAAATTTTCTGTTTTCGTCATCAAAGCCAAAAAAGGTGATTTTTTTATCCTCTGTAGAAACGATTTTTTTATCAAGTATTTCTCTGTCGCAAGGGCAGTATTCATAATAAACAAATTCATACTCGTTGTGGGCTTTTTTGCGACTTTCGATTAGGATTTTGGCATCCTCAAAGGATACCACTATACCAACGCAGTCGAGTAGATTATCGTCCATTAACCAATTAAGGTCGACTATTTCGATCTGATGAACATACTCATTCGCTCTTTTTAAAAATTCACTTTGCGGTATTTCTTTTAGTGTTGTATTTACCTCTTTATCACTATTTGCACGAGGGCGGTAATTGACGTGTTGCAATAGCAAATTCAGAATTTCCTGCATTGTTTCATCGGGAGCGTAATCTGTATTGATGTCCTCGTATGCCCAACGAGTTGTCCGAGCTATCAGAGTTTCTCTGCCCATGTCCCATGGATCGTCGATGCAAGGGAATATGTTAGGACTGACTCCACTTTCCAGTAAAAATGAAACGGCATCTACATCTCTAACCATGCTTGCCTCGGAAAGTGGCTTCACATCGGCATTTACACCATAAATAGCAGGATTTGCTCCCATATCGATAAACGCCTTTAAATCGTCATTATTGTGCTTTTCGATTTCTGAATCATATCTTATGATAAAATTACTGAATGCGGTGCAACCATACCTGTCAATGCTGTTTATGTCTACTCCGTCATGCACGTATTTCTTAATTAAATCCAAATTTTTATTTTTCGCCGCTTTAAAAAAGGCCGCCAATTCCTTTGAATTTTGCTCGTATTTTACGTACTGATTTGCCAAATTAAAAATTTTTTCGGGTACAAAGCAGTAATGGCTGTATATATCCTCTTTTTTTACATTTACTGTTTTGGGCTTGTACGGAAAACCGCGTGATGACAAAAATTTGGGTAAACCATACTGAATATCATCCTCGTTAATATCAATTATCGCGTTTACGGCATAATGCCCGTTATCCTCTTTGCGATATTCAAAGGTTTCGTCAAGC
>JAFOCB010000134.1 GCA_017381515.1 Clostridia bacterium
GGTAAGTTTAACTGGAACGTTAACGATCCTAACCTCGTTTACATGGCTTCTCAGGACTACAACGGCGGCTTCTCAAAGGACGCAGGTAAGACATGGAAGTACATGCGCTGGTCAGGAAAGGGCTGGGGCGGCTGGACTTACGGCGGCTACGTAATTGATAAGAATACAGTAGTTACCGGTGACGCCAACTCAATGTTCGGTGCAACCTATTTGTGGATTACATACGACGGCGGCGAAACCTTCGACGCTTATAAGGATGAAAACGGCAATACCCTCTGGTGTGCATCGCAGATTGGCTGTGGTGTAGTCGGAAATAATAAGATTGCCTTCTTTGCCCAGTATCGTACAACCGATGGCGGTAAAACGTGGAAGCCAATGGATAAGAGTGATACAAGCACCGGCTGTCAGGCGGTTTATACCACCGATTTCAGCGGCGGTGGACTCCTCTTTGGCGTGTATGACGGCTACTACGCCTGCTATTCGGAAGATAACGGCGTTACATGGAAAAAGATTGGTACAATGGGTACAAATATCACCGACTTGGCCTACGACTATAAGGCAAAGAAACTTTACGTTGCGTCGGGAACCCTCTATTCTGTTGATATGAGCGACCTTAGCACCGATAAGTTTAAGTTTGTAGGCGAATCTTGCGGTTCGGGTGGAGTAAACTCTGTTGCAGTTGACCCCGATAACCCCTCTATCGTTTACATTGGTACAGGTGATATGGACGCAGGTGTTCGTCGTTCACTCGACGGAGGAAAGAACTGGACGGTTCTTACCTATCGTGCAGGCGATCCTCGTGTAACAAAGGGACCGTCAGGCGGTCGTGTTTCGAGCATCGTTCGTGTAAATCCAAAGACACATGACGTATTCACCTATGGTTCATGTACAGGTGTTTACAGAATTCCGGGACCTCCCGCTGAATACTATAAATAATCGATAACCGACTTTATTAGCGAGGCAAAATGAATAGTAAGAGAATAATTAGTTTCATTTTATCGGTAGCAATGCTATTTTGCCTTTCTGCTTGTGATGAAAAGGATAATACGGTATCCTCCTCCGATGCTTCGGTGGCGGATACCGATACGTCCTCTGCTCCCGAGGAGTTTAAGCCCACTTATTTCGATACGGACGTTTGGCGCGCAGTGCCCCTCGTCACCCAGGATATGCTCGATAGAGGTATTGAGGGTGGGGAAGGATGCCAGGCGATTATTTACGTTGCCTTTGCCCCGGATGGAAAGACGGTGCTTATGGGCACCGACGTTGGCGGAGTGTATAAATCGGTCGATGCAGGTGAATCGTACTATCCCGTAAGTGTCGGACTGAAAAGTGCCGGTGCGGTTGGAATGGTTTTTGACCCGAATAATCAGAAGCGAGTGCTTTTGGCAGGGGCAAATTCTGGCCACCACGAAGCAAACGGAATTTATTTGTCCGAGGATACAGGCGAAACTTGGGAATACGTATATACAAGCAGAGCGAAAAATTACCGAAATCATAAATCACAGCTTGCGTGGGACGAAAGTAGCTACGACGAATCAATCGGCGGCAGCAAAATCGCCTATTGGTCAAAGGATAAGGAATCGGATAATGACGCATCCTGCCTCATTTATCGCAGCGAAACCGGCGGAAAGAGCTGGCAACCGATAAAAACCAGCGGCAAATATGCCGATGGCTACGTTTATGTGAATAAAAATACGGGAGCGCTTGCTGCTGCAAATGATAACGGACTTTATATCAGTAATGACAAGGGCGAAACCTTTGAAACGGTACTGAATGACCGTGTACTTTCCCTCGATTACGTGCGTACCGAGCCGAATAGTCTTTATGCCACGATTTATCGAGAAAAGGACCAGTGCCATTATCTCGCCGTGTCAAAGAATTTTGGCAAGTCGTGGTATTATACTCCTCTTAATATGTCCATGCCGACCTATATGAGAGTTAGCCCCGTTAACACCAATCGAATGGTGCTGATGGACGATACGATTACCAGCCAGGGGAAATATCCCGGTTACGTTTATTCGACCTCCGACGGAGGAAAAACGTGGACAATGGCCACACGAAATGCAACCAATTCATCGGTACCTGCCAATAGCGATAACGTAAAATTCGCTTGGAGTCCCACCGAGGAAAAGACGGTCTTAGCTAGCTGGTGCTTTATGTGCAAATCGACCGACGGAGGAATAAACTTTGACTGGTCGAATAATGGCTATAACGGAATTTGTCCGGCAGGAATGACCAACTTTAACGTTAATAATTCTGACCTCATCTACTACGCATCCCAGGACTATAACGGCGCCTATTCAAAGGATGGCGGCAGGTCGTGGAAATATATGCGCTGGGATGGAAAAGGTTGGGGCGGCTGGACCTACGGCGGCTACGTTATCAACGAAAATACGGTTGTTACCGGCGTAGCAAGTCGAATGTTCGGCGAAATTACAATGTGGATAACCTATGACGGCGGCGAAACATTCCAATCGCTTGATTTAAAGGTCAACGGAAGCCGAATCGGCTGCGGAGTCATAGGTAGCGATAAAATTGCCTTTTTCGGCGAATACCGAACGGATGACGGCGGTCACACCTGGAAACAGATGGACGGCTGCTCGGGAGTTTACACCCTTGATTATTCCGGTTCGGGAGCCCTTTTCGGTGTGAGCAACGGAATGGTTGTTGTTTCGACCGATGAAGGTATCACGTGGAAAAAGATTGTAGCTGCAAACGGAGTTTCCGATATTGCCTATAATTATAAGACAAAGGAACTTTTTATCGCATCGGGAACAAACACGTACGATAACCTCGATTATAAGATTTATAAGGGTAAATTAGATGACAATTTCGAATTGCTCGGCTACCTGAAACCCCTTGAAATTGAGCAAATCGGTACCAATAACGTGTGTGTCGATCCGCGCAACCCCGACATTATGTATGCCGGCTGTTCGAGCAACTACTACTTCGACTTAAAGGCGGTTTGGCGTTCACTCGATGGGGGTAAAAATTGGACACTTCTCACCCGTCAAAAGGATGACGGCAGGGAAGGACCCGACGGCGGAAAGAAACCGATATGTATGCGAGTCAATGCAAAAACGGGTGAACTATTCACCTTTAACGGCTGTCGCGGCGTATGGAAAATGCCTGCACCGCCCGACAAATATTACAGCTGATTTTTTGTTGTTTTCGCATATTAAAATTTTGCAAAAAGCCATCAAATTTACCAATTTACGCGGTACCAAAGGTGATATTGACCAAAATGAAAAAGGATAATATGGGCAATACGCCGAAAAATGTAAATTGTTTGTTAAAACGGTCGCATTTAGGCAGAAAATATGGTAAATTTATAGCGTGAAATTGGAGTACATATATATATTAGTATAAAAAATAGTCATAAATTTGACGGTAAAAATTTCATTAACAACGGTATTATTAAATCGGGAAGGAATAACAACCGATTTACTCAAAATACAAAAAAATTATTTACGGAGGCGTAACATGAAAAAGATGTTAACACGCGCAATGATGCTTCTCATCGTTGTTGCAATGGTGCTTTCTTGCGGTTCATGCGCAAAGGCCGGCGGTAACGGCGAGGGCCAGACCAAGGGCGAACTTCCGAAAGGTCTTGGCGAACTTTCTGCTGAACTTCAGGAAGCTCTCATGAACTCGGGAAAAATTCAGGTATATTGCTATGATGGCGTATCTGACTACTACAAGAATCTTTTCAACGAGTTTGGTACAAAGTACGGCGGCGAGGTTGACGCTCGTATCGTAAGCTGGGAAGGATGGCAGGACGTATTCTTTACCCACTATGCTGCTAACGATGCTCCCGACCTTATCTACGTATTCGAAAAGCTTTGGCCGAAGGTAGGTAA
>JAFOCB010000020.1 GCA_017381515.1 Clostridia bacterium
CAAATTGCCAAATATTCACGGGCAATCTCGCTGTCGGTGTATCCTTCGGGCTTATAGGCAATACGATTTACGTATTCGTTGGCAATATTGGGGTCAAAATAGGTGCGACTATCATCGTAATGGGCGAGTCCGATTTGACTGTCGCGCTTTTCGGTCCAGAATTTATACTCGGTTTGAAGCGTCTTATAAGCGTGGCCTAACCATACCTTGTCGCCACAATTCTCATAAACGTCCCTAACCATTATTGAAAGGAAGGGCGGCTGCGAATGATTAAGAAAATAGGTGCGGTTTCCATTCGGCATAAAGCCGTATCTATCGACCAGATAGAGCATATTATCGACGTTGTTCTTTGCCAATTCGTGTCTGCCGTCGATTTCGAGTCCCTTATTCGTAAAATAGGTGTCCCAATAATACATTTCGTCAAAGTGACCTACCGCCGGAACTGTATATGGATGTGGCAAACCGATAAGATCGCCTTTGTCCGACTTATTCTCTTTGATACAACTATCCCAGTTATTTTCTATATATTCGAGAACTGCTTTTGTTTTGTCGCGTAGTTCAGGTTTTCCGCAACCGGTACATCCGCCAATTTCAATACCTGCCGCTAAAATAAGTGCCATTATCCTCATATCCTTTTTCATTTTTTAAACAATTTGTTTATTCTAATTATACATATTTTTTTGCGACAAATCAACCAACGTTAAATACAATTTAGTATTTATTTACAAAAAAATTCACCGAAGCCGATATGACTTCGGTGAATAAATGTATTTGTTACGAAAGTCCGATAATCATGGTCGATAGTATGGTCATATCGGTACTATCGATTACTCCATCATCATTCATATCGGCGTATTCGGATATTTTAGCGTCCATTTCGTTTATGTTGAGCAGGTGCTGTTTGAGAATAAGCAAATCCGATGCGTCAATGCTTTTGTTATTGCTGAGCAGACCCTTTTTACGGAAGAATTTGAGCACCGAGGTAAAGGGACTTGCATATACGTTTGTGTCGGCTTGATACTCGCCTACATTACCGTATCCTACTCCCTTTAAGTTGGTGATTCCTGAGGTGTTATAACGGCTGATTTCAACCCTATTATCGTAAATTTCGTATACTACCATATTGAGACTCTTATCAACAGGGTTGCCCGAATTGTAATATCCAACGTAACCTGCGGTCAAATATGAGAATTTAAGAGTGTAGCTCTGGAAGGTTGTTCTGCTGCCTACATCGGGAATAACAATTTGGTCATTCGGCTGGAGATAAATTGAGCTACCGCCGATATAATCGTCATAGCTGCCCGAGTGATTGTGTCCGAAAAGGAAATAGATATTAAGTCCCTTTTCAGAAGCGGCATTGAGCTCGTCGAAAATATACTTTGCATACTGGCAGTCACCATTACTTGTACGTGCTGTATAGTGAAGCGGCAAATGCGAAAGAACAAAAATCGGCTTGTCAAATTTATTCTCGATCTTTTCGTCAAAATATGCCTTTAAGTTAGCGGCAGTATTTTTTACCGTTTGTTCGTCATCAGAAACAGACCAGTTTCCGTTAGTGGTGCTAACGCCCTGATTCCACATATAGTCGTCCTCGTGAATAACAAAAACGCCGTATTTACCATCTGCATCGTCGTTGTTTCCACTTTCGGATGCGCCCTG
>JAFOCB010000135.1 GCA_017381515.1 Clostridia bacterium
GGTATGTTTTTATTGAGAACAAAATCCGTTTTATTAAAAATAATTTATTTGGCTAGTATTGCTGTATGTATTTACTTTTTGCTTCTTGCGCAGTACACATTGGCGCTTCTCATAACTATTATCGGTATGGTAGTTTTGTTCGTTCAGGTTTACGATTCTGTGCCAATAAAGGCGCTTATTATATGTTTGGTTATCGCGTTTTTCGTATTGGCGCCATATATTTTCAGTTGGTTGGCGGATAATGTACCTTCGGAGCAGATGTCTATTCGTCTCAGAGAAATCAGTGAGTTTTTTATTTCGGGCGATGCTACCAGTAGTGCAAACCTTGGTGGACGAATGATGCTGTATACCGAGTCGTTTAAGTATTTTTTGAGAAGTCCTCTTTACGGGAACAAGTCTGTGCGTTTTGATCCTCATTCGACCATTTTAAACATTATGTGTGACACGGGGGTACTTGGCTTTTTACCGTTTATGTATGTATTTACAGGATGTAATAAGGTAGCAAAGTCGTTGCTTGGTGAAGGTAAAAAGATGTTTTTTCCGATGTTCTTTATGCTGATAGCGATGGGACTTACAAACCCAATACATTCAGCATCGTCAATTACATTTACAGTATGGTTTATTGTACCACTTTCAATTGATTTATTTATGAATAAAAGAGAGGACGAACAGAATGAAAGCGTGGAAGGTTGACGTACCAGTTCTTTTAATATTTTTCGCCCGAAGCGATACCTTCGAAAAGGTATTTAAAGCGGTAAGAGAAGCACGTCCCAGCACCCTTCTTTTGTGGCAGGACGGCCCTCGCGACAATAGACCTGACGACATCGAAAATATAAACAAATGCCGAAAAATAGCCGAAAATATTGACTGGGATTGCACCGTGTACAGAATGTATAACGAAAAGAATATTGGTTGTGACCCCTCTACTTTTATGGCTCAAAAATGGGCATTTTCGTTGGTGGATAAATGTATTGTGTTAGAGGACGATATGGTCGCTGACGAATCGTTTTTCCACTATTGCAAGGAATTGCTCGACAAATACGAAAATGACCAGCGTATCAACCACGTTTGCGGTATGAACTTTTTTGGCGAATATGAAAAATGTCCGTACGATTATCTCTTTGCTTACAATGGGACGGGCGCTTGGGCGAGCTGGCGAAGGGTTGCTGATGAATGGGACGAAACCTATTCGTTTCTGGACAATGAATATTGTATAAATAATTTAAGAAACAGAGGCAAGGAACTGACAAAGGTATCGTTAAAAACCGCAGAGAACAGACGTCAAATCGGAAAAGCATATTGGGAAACGATTTTAGGAATGAATGCTATGCTTAATAATCGTCTCGTAATCATACCAAAGCGCAATATGGTAACGAATATCGGTCTTGATGAAAATTCCACTCATGGCGCTGATATTCGTTTTATTCCTAAAAAAGTAAGACAGCTTTTTAATATGCCTGTTTGGAAACAAACCTTTCCGATGAATCATCCGCCGTATGTAGTACTCGATGAGGAGTA
>JAFOCB010000136.1 GCA_017381515.1 Clostridia bacterium
ACCCTTGTTGTCAAATTATTTTATGCGTTTATTTACAATAATGATACAGTTTAGCAATAGTGGAGAAAAAGAAGTATGAAAAAAAGTGATTTTTATTACGATTTGCCCGAAAACCTGATAGCTCAAACGCCTGTCGAGCCGCGAAACAGCTCGCGAATGATGGCGGTTAGTAGGGAAAATGGCAAAATCGAGGATAAAAACTTCTACAATTTGTCTGAATATTTGCGTGAAGGAGACTGCCTCATTCTCAATAATACCCGCGTACTTCCTGCGCGTATTTTCGGGGTAAAAGAGGATACGGGAGCGGTGGTTGAATTCGTCCTTTTGAAGCAGATTGAGAACATGGCCTGGGAATGTCTTGCCGGACCGGGCAGAAGGGCAAAGCCGGGAACGAGATTCTCTTTCGGCGAAGGGCTTATGTACGGCGAAGTCCTCGATGTAAAAGAGGGTAACCGTTTGGTCAAATTTGAATGTGACGGAGTATTCTTTGACGTGCTCGATAGGGTGGGTCAAATGCCTCTGCCGCCCTATATTCACGAAAAGCTGAATGACAAGGAGCGCTATCAAACTGTGTATTCAAAGGAACTCGGCTCTGCAGCAGCACCTACTGCGGGACTGCATTTTACCCCTGAAATGATTGACGAGCTGCGCGATAGCGGAATAAATATCGGTTACGTCACCCTACACGTTGGGCTTGGTACCTTCCGCCCGGTAAAAGAGGATGATATCCAGAAGCACAAAATGCACTCGGAGCATTACTTTATGCCAAAGGAAACGGCAAAGCTTATCAACGAGACAAAGAAAAACGGCGGTCGAGTTATCTGCGTCGGCACTACAGGATGCAGAACGGTCGAAAGTGTTTTTTCCTTTGCTTTAAAAAATGACGGAGACAAACTCGACTATATTCTCGATGAGGATAAAAAGAAACTGCTTTTACCCGAGGATATCGACTTTTCGGGCGACACCGATATTTTCATTTATCCCGGATACGAGTTTAAGTGTATGGATGGGCTGATTACTAATTTTCATCTGCCCGAAAGCACACTCATAATGCTTGTTTCGGCATTTCTCGGATATGATAATACAATGAACGCGTACAAAACGGCGGTCGAAAAGGAATATCGCTTTTTCTCATTCGGCGATGCAATGCTAATTTTGTAAACGATGTTGCAAAATAATGTAATTATGTAAACAAGATAAAATGGATACAGGAGATTTATTTAATGTATAAGCTGATAAAAAAACAGGGCAACGCGCGAAGAGGTAGCTTCGAAACGGTACACGGCACGGTGCAAACTCCTGCCTTTATGAACGTAGCTACCGCAGCGGCGATAAAGGGCGGCATTTCCGCCTATGATTTAAAGGATTTGCGTTGTCAGGTTATGCTTTCTAACACCTATCATCTTAACCTTCGTCCGTCGAGCGAGGTTGTGAAAGAGGCAGGTGGACTTCACAAATTCACCGGTTGGAATGGCCCGATTCTTACCGACAGCGGCGGATTTCAGGTCTTTTCACTTTCTTCTTTGCGAAAGATAAACGAGGACGGTGTAACCTTTGCGTCCCATATCGACGGTAGAAGGATTTTCATGGGCCCCGAAGAAAGTATGCAGATTCAGTCGAATCTCGCTTCTACGATTGCGATGGCATTTGACGAATGTGTCGAAAACCCTGCGACCTATGAATACACAAAGCAATCTGCCGACCGTACTGTCCGTTGGCTCGAACGATGCAAAAAGGAGATGGAACGTCTCAATTCTCTCGAAGATACGATAAACAAAAATCAGCTCCTTTTCGGCATAAATCAGGGTAGCACATACGAGGATTTGCGAATTGCCAATATGAAGCAGATTGCCTCTCTCGATATGGACGGATACGCAATCGGAGGACTTGCAGTTGGGGAATCGGCCGAGGATATGTACCGAATTATCGAAGCGGTCGAACCCTTTATGCCAAAGGATAAAATCCGCTATTTAATGGGCGTAGGTACACCTGCGAATATTCTCGAAGCGGTGGATAGGGGGGTTGACCTTTTCGACTGTGTAATGCCCAGCCGAAATGCCCGTCACGGACACCTCTTTACCTCCAACGGAACGATAAATATTAACAACAATAAATACGAGCGCGATTTCACCCCGATTGACGAAAAGTGCGATTGTCCCGCCTGTCGAAATCATACCAGAGCGTATATCCGCCATCTGTTAAAGGCGGATGAAATGCTCGGACACCGACTCTGCGTTATGCACAATCTGTGGTTTTACAATACCTTTATGGAAAAGATACGCTTGGCAATCGACGAGGACCGTTTCCCTGTGTTCAAGGAGGAAATGCTCGCTACCGTTTGCCGCCGAATTTAATATTTCCGGTTGAATTTATTAACCTTTTCGGCTATAAACTGTTCACCCTTTCACAAAATCTTGTGGAAGGGTGTTTTTTTTATGCACAATGCACGAAAAAAAGTTGAAAAATTTTTTATGTTAACTATTGCAAAATCAGTATTGTGGTTGTATAATAACATTAAAATAACAGTCAAGTGGTGCCAAATGGTGCGAAATGGAGTAAAAACAGAAGGGAGGACGTTGCTTTGACGGGTACTTTTTTTCACAATGTAGATAAAAAAGATCGTATCTTCATACCGGCCAAGATTCGCGATGAGCTTGGCTTATCCTTCGTAATGTCCATTCCGTTCGACGGACAGCCCTGTATCTCGATTTACACCAAGGAATACTGGGAGAGCATGAAGCAGAGAATTGACGCCCTTCCGTATCAGGAAAAGATGCTTATCATGCGTGTTATTGGACCGCTCACCGATGACAATACAGTTTGTGATGCGCAGGGTAGAGTACACATTCCTGCCGAGCTTAAAAAGCACGCAGGATTGAGCGACAAGGTTTGCATCATTGGAACGTCCGAAACGCTCGAAATCTGGAACGAAGAAACATGGCAGCAGCGCAAGGCAAAGGAAGAAAGCGAAGGACTTGCCAACATTCTCGGTCGAATTTCACTTTAATTTCTGATTTGGAGCGAATAAATGGAATTCAATCATATATCAGTATTATTAAATGAATGTATAGATACATTAAATATAAAGCCGGACGGAATTTACATCGACGGCACAGCCGGTGGAGCGGGTCATTCCTGCGAAATTGCAAAGCGGCTCACAACGGGACGTTTGATTTCGCTTGATAAGGACCCCGACGCGATAAAGACGGCAACCGAAAGATTGGCTCCGTATAAATGCGCGACGGTGGTTGATTCCGACTTTTCTAATTTCGATTCGGTTTTATCTTCATTTGGAATCGAAAAGGTTGACGGAATATTACTCGACCTCGGCGTTTCATCGCACCAAATTGATACGGCTGAACGCGGCTTTTCATTTCATGCCGACGCACCTTTGGATATGAGAATGTCCCAGCAGGGTAGAAGCGCAGCCGATTTTGTTAATGAAGAAAGTGTCGAAACACTTGCACGAGTGATTCGCGCCTACTCGGACGAAAAATTCGCATTCAAGATAGCGAAGGCAATCGTTGCCGCCAGGGAAAAGGCTCCGATCGAAACCACCCTTCAGCTTGCCGAAATAGTGGCATCGGCGGTACCTGCCGCGGCACGAAGGGACGGACATCCGGCACGCAGAACCTTTCAGGCAATCAGAATCGCGGTAAATGGAGAACTCGATTCGCTGTCGGAATTTCTTTCAAAGGCGATTGATTACGTTAACAAGGACGGCGTAATCGCGATAATAACCTTCCACTCACTCGAGGACAGAATGGTTAAACACGCTTTTGTCGATTGGAATAAGGGTTGCACCTGTCCAAAGGATTTTCCCGTTTGCGTTTGCGGAAATACGGCAAAGGCACAGTTTGTTACTCGAAAGGCAATCACAGCCGACGATAAACAACTTAATGAAAATATAAGAGCCCGAAGCGCACGGCTCAGGGCGGTATATAAACTATAAAGGGGAGTAAAAAGGTGGAATACAAGGCAAATTACAGCCGTAGATATTATGTTGAGAGCACCGCATACGATTTTGACATGTTTACCGAAAAGTCAAAGCGCAAATCAAACATAGTCGATTTCGAAAAAGCAAAGAAAAAGACATCACCCCGCTCAAAGCAGTCATCTAAAAGCGTAAAATCACATAAAGTTAATATGCGCCTTGTTTCGACCTTTATGGTATGTCTCCTTTTCTTAGGAATGTTCGGAATGAGCATTTACCTTCGCGGAGAGATAAACGAAATAAGCGCTGAAATAGCAAAAACAGAGAAGCAAATCAGCCAAAAGGAAAGTGAATACATAGCCCTTGAGGTTGAGTTTGATAACCGCGTATCATATAAAAATCTAGAAACCGCGGCGGCAGAACTTGGAATGCAAAAGGCGCAAAAACATCAGGTCAATTATATCGTTACAAACGGAGAAAATCGTTCTGAGGAGATTGACGGCACAAAATTTGTTACAGCCGACAATAATTGACTATGAAATGGAAAAAAGTATGCAATAATATATGTTGCAGTAAATTAACGGTTA
>JAFOCB010000137.1 GCA_017381515.1 Clostridia bacterium
CTTGCATCCTGCATAGCGGAGTATTTCCTTATCCGAAACGGGCGGACAGTCGAGGTGCTTTGTGAGTACAGTACAGCTCATTTGCCCAAAATATCCGACAGATTGCTCTGAATTTTTGCCGCGATGTCGGGCTTGTTCATCGAATAAACGTGGACGTTGGTGATATTATTGGCATAAAGGTCGATTATCTGGTCGGTGGCATAAGCAATTCCCGCCTGCTTCATAGCGGCAGGACTACTACCGAATTTATCAACCAAACTCTTAAACCTTTGGGGCATAAACGAGCCGGAAAGCTTGATTGCCCTCTCGACCTGATTTGCGTTTGTAATAGGCATAATTCCCGGAATCACAGGAACAGTTATACCCGCCTCGCGAATTTTATAAAGGAAGTTATAAAGCAGATTATTGTCGAAAAACATCTGGGTGGTGAGAAAATCGCAACCTGCATCAACCTTTTCTTTGAGTCGCTTTATGTCGTCCTTTTGGGTAGCGCTTTCGGGGTGAATTTCGGGATAGCAGGCACCACCGATGCAAAAATCGGCATTAGCACTTTTCAGCTCGTGAATGAGGTCGATGGCATATTTATAGTCCCAACCGCTTCGGTCGGCGTCCATAAGCTCGGCGGGAATATCTCCCCTGAGAGCCATAACATTGGTTATTCCTGCCTCCTTAATCTGCTCAATCTTTTCCCTTACAGTTTCCTTTATGGATGAAACGCAGGTCAAATGAGCCAAGGTCGGCACATCGTAAAGTTCCTTTATATTCTTTGCTATGTCGAGGGTATATTTGCTTGTGCCGCCACCTGCTCCGTACGTAACGCTCATAAATGCAGGTTTGAGCTTTGCAATTTCTTCGGTCGCTTCCTTTACGCTTTCAAAGGCGGTCTCGGTCTTTGGCGGAAACACCTCGAAGGAAAGGGAAAGCTGCTCTCTGTTAAGCAAATCAATTATCTTCATCTAAAATACCCCATTCGGTCAATTTCTTTATTTCAATATGATACGCCCGTCGTCGCTATAAAGCAACACGATGTAAAAGTTTTTTTCGCTAAATTTAGTCATCAATTATGGTCACAAGTTCATCGAAAGATTTTCTCTTTTTATTATGCAGCTTGTCGTCGGGATGGGCGTAGCCGAGGGTAATGACCAATCTGGCATCCCCGTCAAGTCCGCAAATGTCCATCACCTTTTTATTATCAAGCCAACCTAAAATGCAGGTCGAAAGTCCCTGTGCCGTTGCTTCGGCGGTCAGATATGCCGATGCGATGCCGATGTCGATTGAGCGGTAATCGTTATTTTTTAGCTTTGCACCGATTGCGGCAGTTTTGACATACGGCTTTTCGGATATTACAATGATTACGGGAGCGTCAAGCGAAAACTTGTTAAGTCCCATCGAAACAGTCGCCTTTGCTACCAGTTTCGCCTTTTTGCCCGTGAGGACGGTGAAATGATAGGGCTGACCATTACACGCCGATGGCGAAAGGATTGCCGCATCAAGTATTGCTCTCAACTTTTCCTCTTCGACGGGTCGAGTGCTGTCATAATTTCGGCAGGATTGACGCGCTATTGCAATTTCGGTAAAATTCATTCGAGGTTGCCCCCCTTTTTTTAAGTGCATACATATTTAGTATAACACACCAATAATTTTAACACAAGAAAAAGTGTAAAAATACCGCTTGAAACGATTTTTTTACCGATGAATCGAAAACGCAACATAAAATTTTTTAATCTGATATAATCAAAAATGCAAGGAGGGTTTGACGTGAAATTCAAGCTCATTATAGATAAAAACGCCGAAGAATGCATTACCGCCGTTTGTCACGAAAGGTCGGTTATCATTGACCAAATCGAGTCGATTATTCAAAATGAAAATAGTGATGACGGCATTATTGGATATGCCGATGACGAATTTAAAAAAATCGAATTCGAAAACATCCAAGTCATTTTTGTAGAGGGTGGAAAAACCTTTGCTACCCTCGACGATAAAAGGACATACCGCATTAAGCTACGTCTTTACGAAATCGAAAATCTACTGCCGCCAAATTTCAAAAAGTTAAGCAAATCGGTTATAGGAAATATGAAAAAGATTGACCGATTTTCGAGCACCTTTACGGGTGCGGTGGATGCCGTTTTTAAATGTGGTAGAAAAGAATTTGTTTCAAGGCGTTGTTTAGCCGAAATTAAAAGGGGGATGAAAAAATGAAAGGATTTATAAAGGAATTTATTAAAAGAGGGCTTCTTTGTGCCGCAGGTGGTCCGATTATAATAGCGGCAATCTATCTCATTCTCGGCTATTCGGGAGTGGTCGATACCCTTTCGGTGACAAAAATCGGAGTGGAAATACTGACGGTGACATTGATGGCATTTATCGCGGCAGGAATCACCGCAATCTATCAAATCGAGCGCATTTCGCCCTTTACCGCCGCGCTTATTCACGGAATTGCGCTATATCTCGATTACATTATATTTTATCTTATCAACGGCTGGATGAAAAGCAATATTGAAGCAATCGGCATTTTTACCGCTGCTTTCGTTGGCGGATACGCGATAATTTGGCTGATTATTTACCTTGTTACAAAGAAAGAGGTCAAAAAGCTTAACAGTGAAATCGACGGATAAAAAAGGTTTCACCGCATCTGATTTACAAGGTGCGGTGAATTTTTGTATTTTTTTATTACATATATTTACAAATAGTTAATAATTTCCGCAACTCGAATAAAACAAATAGTGCTATTCCAACCTTGTTCAAGCCAATCGAAAGGGTGTCAGTATGTATATTATTAAAAACGCGTTTAAGTGTATCGGTCGCAGTCGCGGTCGAAATATCCTCATCGGCGTCATCGTTTTTGTAATCGCTGTTTCTGCTTGTATCGGGCTTTCCATTCGTCAAGCGGCAGAAAATGCAAAGAGCGAAACGCTAGAAGGACTGACCATTACCGCAACAATTTACTTCGACCGCCAAAAAGCCATGAACGACATGATAAGTGGTGATAAAAACGGCGATTCTTCGGAAGGTGGTCGGCCGTCATTTGACCGCGATAAATTCGCAGGTTTTATGGGCGAAAGCTCCTCCCTCACCCTCGATGAATACAAAAAATATGCTGAAGCTGAATCGGTAAAGGATTTTTATTATTCGGTTTCTGCATCGTTTAACGGCAACGATGATTTTTTACCCGTGAGCAACGATGCGTCGTCGGGCGATGATACATCGGCTACAACCGAAAGCAATCGCGGGCCAAACGGCTTTTTTCAGCCTCCCGATGATAAAAGAAGTCAGATGATGGGTGCACAAAGTGACTTTACCGTTGTCGGTTACAGCAGCGAAGGTGCGATGACATCATTCATAGATGGTACGGCAACCATCGTTGACGGTGCAGTTTTTACCGAAGGAACAACGGACGCGATATTAAAAAGATTGATAAGTACAAATTTCGCAGCAAATATATCGGTGTAATTTTTCAGTCATTTAATCTGATAACCAAATTTACCGCGCTCGAAAACGTCGTGCTTTCAATGAATATTGCAGGATACAAGCAATCA
>JAFOCB010000138.1 GCA_017381515.1 Clostridia bacterium
CGGAAATTTCCCAACTCAGAGGTCGGCCACCTCCCGCATCATCGCATATCTGCACGCATATTTTCAGACGCGTGCCTGAATATAATATCATACCAAGGATTTATTTGCAAGATTTTTTTCATTTTTTCCCTGTTTTATCGCATTTTCTACCTTTTTCATAAGTAGCGACGAATTGCAACACCCGTTTTGTGCAAAATGACGAAATTTTAGCACTATTTTTGTGTTTTTGAAGGGGTTTGGGTATCATTTCGGTTGCAACCGGCATAAATAAATCTAAAAAGTCAGCAGAATATATAAAAAACTCCGAGCAGAAAATCCGGCTCGGAGTTTCATTCATAAAATCAACAAATCACGTTTCAAAACACTGCGTATAATACGCCTATATATAATGTAAGGAAAACGGCTATTTTCGGTCGTCAAAATGTTTGAGTTCCTTTTTCTTTCGCGCAATAGGAATATAAACGTTTGCAAAAATCAAAACGACAAGGCAAATACCGATTAGCACGGCAATTATATAGCAGAAAATCAGTATTGCCGCTCCCTTATTCTCATCCTTGTCCTTATTTACAACAGCCGAACTTGTGCTTCCCTGCTGTGAAGCGGTATTTGAGCTGACTGTCGGTTTAGATGAACCTGCGTAATCCGACGAGGTCGGTTCAATTTCGCTCAACATTTCGGACGAAGCGGATTCCGACGAGCTATCCTCCGACGAGGTCGGAGCTTCGCTCGGCGTTTCACTTTCGGGAGACGACGGCTCGGACGGTGTTTCTGACGGTGCGGTTTCGCTTACATCGGGTGCCGAAGCCATACTGTTCACATCTTCGGTAGCGGTTGCCCGAATCACAACGGGCATAGCCGCCAAAATCAGCAAGCAGCAGACGATGGATAAAAGCCGTTTCATTTTTTTAATACGCCTTGCCCCAGCAAACCATGCAGGTTGCAGGTTTGCCACAACAAACGCACTTGTCATCAATATTCTTTTGCTCGAACGGGATGCAACGCGAGCCGACACCGGCAATTTCCTTTACCTTGTCCTCGCACTCTTCATCACCGCACCACATAGCCATAACAAAACCGTCACCCTTTTCAGCAAGGGTTTCCTTGATTTCGTCCATTGTCTTGCAACAATAGGTCTTATTCTCGCGGTTTTCGAGGGCTTTTTTATACATTAAAGCACGGATTTCTTCGAGCTTTTGACCGACAACGAGGTTGATTTCGTCAAGCGAAACTGCAACCTTTTCACCGCCTACGCGCATAGCAACAACGCACTGGTTATTTTCAATATCGCGAGGACCGATTTCGATACGGAGGGGTACGCCCTTCATCTCGTACTCGGCGAATTTCCAACCGGGACTATTGTCGCTGTCGTCAAGCTTAACACGATAGTTCTTTGCAAGCATTTCTTTGAGCTCGGTTGCCTTTTCGATAACACCGGGCTTATGCGATGCGACAGGGATAATTACCGCCTGAACAGGTGCGATGTCGGGCGGCAAAACGAGTCCGTTATCGTCGCCGTGAGTCATAATTACCGCGCCGATGAGACGGGTTGTAACTCCCCACGAGGTCTGATGCGGATGAACGCGCTTATTCTCCTTATCAGCGTAGGTAATATCAAATGCCTTTGCAAAGCCGTCGCCGAAATAGTGCGAAGTACCTGCCTGCAATGCCTTTCCATCGTGCATGAGAGCTTCGATTGCGTAGGTTGCCTCGGCTCCTGCAAACTTATCCGATTCGGTCTTTTTACCCTTTATAACCGGCATCGCGAGGTAACGCTCGCAGAAATCGGCATATACGTTAAGCATCTTTTCGGTTTCGTCGATTGCTTCCTCGGCGGTTGCGTGAATTGTATGACCTTCCTGCCACAAGAATTCGCGTGAACGGAGGAAGGGACGGGTCGTCTTTTCCCAACGGACGACGCTTACCCACTGATTATAGAGCTTCGGCAGGTCGCGCCACGACTGAATTATATTAGCGTAATGCTCGCAGAAAAGTGTTTCGGACGTAGGACGGACGCAAAGCTTTTCTTCCAGTTCGTCCTTTCCGCCGTGGGTAACCCAAGCTACCTCGGGCGCAAATCCCTCGACGTGATCCTTTTCCTTCTGCAAAAGACTCTCGGGAATGAACATAGGCATACATACGTTTTCGTGTCCGGTTGCCTTAAACATTCCGTCGAGAATGCGCTGAATATTCTCCCAAATTGCGTAGCCGTAAGGACGTATAACCATACATCCCTTTACGCTGGTGTATTCAATAAGCTCGGCCTTTTTTACAATGTCGGTGTACCACTGGGCAAAGTCGACATCCATTGAGGTTATAGCTTCGACCATTTTCTTTTCAGCCATTATTTTCTCTCTCCTAATCTAATCGTTTCGCCGGGTTTTACCGACATTAGCTCGTCGTCGGCATAAAACCAAATTTCAGTTGCCGTGGGGTTATTTATCAAGCTACCGACGGCACTCACATTAAGTTTATTTGTACTGGTAATATAATCGTAAATTTCGATATTCGTGGCATAGAAAACATCGTCTCTATTCCCCGCTTTTTCACAAAATCTTTCGATCAAGTCCCAGTTGTTATCACTATTAAATTCGAAACTGTGTCCCCAAACGTACATAAGCTTTGTACTATCGTCAGGGGCGTTTAAAAACTCGTCAAGCAGCTCAAAAAGGCGCTGGTTATTATGATGGGCGGTGGGATGCCACTTCATAAAATTGGTCGGGAAATCGAACCCTTCGGTCGAGTGAACAGTACGGGCATAGACCATTCCCGCCCTCTGACAGCTGGCAATTACATCGTCGTTAAACCAACCATACGGATAGGACATTCCACGGATAACATAGCCGCAGCGATTCTCGTACATAAGGCGATCGGCGAGAATTTCGTTCACGTTTTCCTCGTCGCTGAGCTCGGTCATATTTGGATGACTTTTTCCGTGGCAGGAAATTTCGTGTCCTGAAAAAAGCTCGATACACTCCTCTGCCGATAAGCTCCAACCGTCAGCCGAATCTCGTCCGCTATTGAGGTGAAAGGTACCCTTTATGCCGTTTTTATTAAAAATTTCGACCAAGCGGCGGTCATAAATCAGCCCGTCGTCATAGCTCATGGTCAAAATCTTTTTCTTTCCGTGCGGAAAAACGCCAAATTCAAGCTTCATATTAAACTCCAAAAATACACCAAAACCGTCTTAAAGGAAATCCCCCTTAAAACGGCTCGATTAAATAAAAGGTGTGTCGTATGTATCAATAAAATTACTTATTCTCTTCAATATAACGAACGATGTCGCCTACTGTCTTAATTCCTTCAATGTCTTCGTCAGCTACTTCGAGTTCAAATTCGTCCTCAATGGACATTACGAGGTCAACCATATCCAGACTGTCTGCACCGAGATTTTCGACGATGTTTGACGTCATGGTAACTTCATCCTGATCGAGATCGAGCTGATCACAAAGAATATCTCTAACTTTTTCGAATACCATAA
This sequence comes from Clostridia bacterium, assembly GCA_017381515.1. Taxonomy (GTDB): domain Bacteria; phylum Bacillota; class Clostridia; order Oscillospirales; family Acutalibacteraceae; genus UMGS1976. The sequence continues at coordinate 3,479 of JAFOCB010000138.1, forward strand.
ATACTCTCCTAACCAAAAAATTGCACCAACTTATTTACATCTCAAGATAAATATGATATTATATTGAAATGTCTTAATAAATAATATTTAAGTATTAGTCCTTTGTCAATAGGTTTTGCGAATTTTTTTAATTTTTAATTAAAGGAGGTTGTCGAAAAATGGATAACAAAAGATATTCGGTCATTGGTCATCCAATCGGTCACACAATGTCACCTTTTATTCATAAACGTTTATTTGAAATAAACGGAATCAGTGCAGAATATTCCAAGCTCGACATAGCTCCCGAAAAATTAAATGAAGAATTTACATCGCTCTGCCAACTCAACGGCTTCAACGTAACCATTCCTCACAAGCAGAGCATTATTTCCCTGCTTGATGAACTTGACGCTTCCGCCAAACTTTGCGGTGCAGTAAACACCGTTTCGGTCGGTGAAAAGGTGGTTGGCTACAACACCGACAAATACGGATTTACAACCGCTCTCACCCATGCAGGAATCGGCCTTTCTGGAAATATTCTGATTTGCGGAATTGGTGGGGCTTCGCGTGCAGTCGGCTTTGCCGCCGCTGAAAAGGGATGCAAAATCACCTTCGGCATCAGAAAAGGCAGCGAGGATAAGGCAAAGGCTCTTTGTGATGAAATAAACGCCCGTTTTGGTGGAATTGAAACCGAAATCGCAAGCTATGACGAAATTGACGGCGAATATGACCTGGCTGTCAACGCAACTCCTGTAGGAATGTATCCGAATACCGAAAAATCGGTGCTTTCCGAGGAGCAAATTTGCCGCTGCAAAGCCGTTTATGACCTGATTTACAATCCCGAGGAAACCGAATTTTTGCGATTGGCGAAAAAGAACGGGATAAAGTGTGACGGCGGAATGTCGATGCTTGTTTTACAGGCGGCAAAAGCTCACGAAATATGGTACGGAGCAAAATTTGACGACAAGCAAATCGACCGAATTATTGAGGATGCTTCGAACGAATTGAAGGTTATTTTCAAAGGCGGTGACGAGCAATAAACATAATTCTGAGCGGATTTATGGGCTGTGGAAAAACCACCATTGGTAAAATTATCGCACGAAAATTGAACCTCGATTTTATTGATACAGACAAGCTCATTGAAGAAAGAGAAGGTCGGAAAATAAAAGAAATATTTGACACCGACGGCGAGGGTTATTTCAGAGATAAAGAACATGAAATTTGCGCCGAACTTTCGAACGAGGATAACAAGGTAATTGCAACGGGTGGCGGTGCGCTCACCTTTTACCGAAATAAAGATGTACTTGCGAAAAACGGCAGAATTATCTTCATCGACGTTGACCTCGACACCATAATAAAAAGAATTGGTAACGATAATAGACGTCCGCTACTGAATAGCGAAACGAAGGCACTTTTTGATAAGCGAAACCCGATTTATAAGAAAAATTGCGATTTTACCATCACCGTCCGCGGTGACATTTCGGCGCAAGAAATTGCGAATAATATCATTAAATACTACATAAAAGGAGAAAAGCGGTGAATATTTTAATTGTCGGACTAGGTCTCATCGGCGGCTCATACGCAAAGGCGATTAAACGATATACCGACAATCGTGTAATCGGTATCGACGCCGACGAAACGGTTATTAAATATGCACTTTCGCACGGTGCAATCGACAAGGTTGCCGACGATAACGATATTAAAAATGCTGATATTGTAATCGTTTCGCTTTATCCAAAGGCAGCGGCCGATTTTATAAACAGTAATGCCGACCTATTTAAAGACGGCGCGGTCGTTACTGATAGCTGCGGCGTAAAGAGGGCTATTTACAGTCAACTTTCTGACAAGGTGCTTAACGGTAAATTCACCTTTATCGGCGCTCACCCAATGGCAGGAAAGGAACACAGCGGCTTTGATTACAGTGACGCCGACCTTTATAAAGGGGCTAGTTTAATTATCACGACCGACGAGCCGCAAAGTGAAGCAGCAAAACTGATTCAAAATCTCGCCGAACAAATAGGATTTACCCGTTGCACAGTTTGTACTCCCGAAAGGCACGATAAAATGATTGCCTTTACCTCCCAGCTTCCCCACGTACTCGCGTGTAGCTATATTTCCGACCCACTTGCCCTTTCGCACAAAGGTTTTTCTGCCGGCTCATTCCTCGACGTTACGAGGGTTGCTTTCATAAACGACGTTATGTGGTCGGAGCTTTTTATTGACAATGCTGACCATCTCTGCGACGAAATTGACGAGCTGATAAAGAATCTTTCGGTGTTTAAGACGGCTATCAAAAACGAGGACAAACAAGCACTCAGCCAAATGATGATAAAATCACGTGAACTGAAAGAGAAAACATAATGAAAAGTATAAACGTACTTAATAAATACGACATTTTAATAAAAAGAGGAATCATAAGCAACTGCGGTGAAGAGATTAAAAAGATTTCAAAGGCGAATATTGCCGCTGTTGTAACCGATGACAACGTAGCAAAGCATTATCTTGACACCGTTATCGCTTCGCTTGAAGGGGCAGGTTTCAAGGTGTTTAGCTTCGTTTTTCCTCACGGAGAAGAAAATAAAACCATCGAAACGGTAATGCAAATGGCCGAATTCTTTGCCGAGTGCGGACTGACTCGCTCGGATATTGCCATTGCGCTCGGTGGCGGTGTTTGCGGGGATATGTGCGGCTTTGCGGCGGCAATTTATCTGCGTTCAATCAGCTTTGTGCAGATACCGACCTCTCTGCTAGCGCAGGTCGATTCATCGGTCGGTGGAAAGACGGGTTGCGACCTCGCGGTTGGTAAAAACCTGGTCGGTGCTTTTCATCATCCGTCACTTGTGCTTATCGACCCCGATACCCTTTCGACACTGGACGAAAAATATATGGCCGACGGAATGGGTGAAATCGTAAAATATGGTTGCATCCGCTCAAAAGCGCTTTTTGAAAAGCTTGAAATGGGCGAAAAATATGCCGATATTGATGAAATTATTTATGAGTGTGTGAAAATTAAGGCGGACATTGTTGAGAATGATTTTACCGAACAGAATGAAAGAATGCTCCTCAACTTTGGTCACACGATAGGTCACGCGATAGAAAAACTGGATAATTTCTGCGGTCTATCTCACGGAATGGCGGTTGGCGTAGGTATGGTTATGCTTTCAAAAGCCGCTGAAACAAAGGGCCTGACACAGGTTGGTACCGCTGACAGAATTGCGAAATTACTCGAAAAGTACGGTATGCCTACCGAAACCGATTATGAAAAAGAGATTATAGCCAACGCCGCAATGAACGATAAAAAAAGGCGTTCAAACAGCTTGAATATCATTCTGATAAAAGACATTGGCGAGGGATATATTCACAAAACCGATTGCGATAAATTCGGAGACTTTTTAAAGGGTGTTGAGTGAAAGTGAATGCGATAATTATACCAAAGCGACTTTCGGGCGACGTAACCGTCCCTTCGTCAAAAAGTGCGTCCCACCGCGCAATCATTTGCGCCGCTCTCGCAAAGGGAAAGAGCCGAATCAAAGGCGTTTCGCTTTCTGACGATATTCTGGCAACACTCGGCGCAATAAAGGCGCTCGGTGCTACGGTCGAAGTCGATGGCGACGATTACATTATCACAGGCATAACCGAGCCGAAGAAAAGCGCAAATATCGATTGCGGCGAGTCGGGCTCGACACTCAGATTCTTTATTCCTATTGCGGCGGCTCTCGGTGTAAACGCGGTATTCGATGGACACGGACGACTCGTTGAAAGACCGCTTTCAACCATCACCAATCTGCTCGGTGAGCATGGTATCACCTGCCGCTTTACCTCAAACGTGAATTTACCGCTCGAAATTAGCGGAAAGCTAAACGAAGACCGATTTGTAATCGGCGGCTCGGTCAGCTCACAGTATATCACGGGGCTTCTCTTTGCCCTCGCGTACATAGGAAAAGAAGCAGAAATCGTTATTTCCTCCCCTCTCGAATCGGCGGGATACGTCGATATGACGGTAGATACCCTTTCGCAATTTGGCGCAAAAATAGAAAAGACAGAATGCGGATATTTGATTCATCCGTCGGTCCTCACAGCCACCGACATTACGGTTGAGGGCGATTGGTCGCAGGCGGCATTTTTCCTTGCGGCTGCGGCTCTCGGCGGTGAAATAAGAATACACGGACTGAATAAAAACTCGTTGCAAGGTGACCGTGACTGCGAAAGAATATTCAGAGAAATCGGTACAAAAATCGAGTGGAAGGATGGCGTTTTGCACGCTGAAAAGGGCGAGCTTTTGCCCGTAAGCATTGACGCATCACAAATTCCCGACATTATACCTCCGATTGCGGCTGTACTCGGTCAATGTGACGGCAGGTCAACCATAAGCAACGCTTATCGGCTCAGAATAAAGGAAAGTGACCGCCTTTCTGCCATTGCAAGAGGGTTGGTTGTGAACGAAATCAGCGTAGTCGAAGGCAGAGATATTCTGGTCATCGACGGCAATAGATTAAAGGGTGGAAATATAGACGGATTTGCCGACCACCGAATTGTTATGGCTTTCAGTATTGCCGCCGCATACGCCGAAAACGTGAGTATAATCTCCTGCGCGGAGGCGGTAAATAAGTCATATCCCAAATTTTTTGAAGATTTTGCAAGCATCGGAGGTGCTGTTAATGTCATCTAATATAGGCAAATATATTTCGCTGCAAATATTCGGCGAAAGTCACGGAAAGGCGATTGGTGCGGTTATCGACGGGTTGCCTGCGGGAATTGAACTCGACTTTGATAAAATTGCCGAGCAGATGGCTAGACGAGCCCCCGGCAAGGATAAAACGGCAACTCCGCGAAAAGAGGATGATATTCCCGAAATTCTGTCGGGAATTAAGGGCTCGGTGACTACGGGTGCGCCTCTTTGTGCCGTGATTTACAACACGAATACGAGGTCGAGCGATTACAGCGAATTTGAAGCTATGCCGAGACCTTCGCATGCTGATTATCCTGCATCCGTACGCTTTGACCGAAACAATGATTTAAGTGGCTCGGGACATTTTTCGGGACGACTCACTGCACCGATGACATTTGCAGGTGCGGTATGCCGACAAATTCTAGAAAAGCACGGAATCACCGTTGGCGGTCACGTGTATTCGATTGGCGGAGTCGGTGATACCGGCTTTGACCCTGTAAATGTTGATGCCGAGCAATTAAATGGGCTTAACACACTCTCTTTTCCGACGATTGATAAATCAGCCGAGAATAACATGCGCGAAAAAATAGAAGCCGCTCGAATGGACGGCAACTCGATTGGAGGCACTGTCGAAATCGCGGTGGTAGGACTTCCTGCGGGATGCGGCGACACAATGTTTGGCTCGATAGAAAGTCGCATTAGCAAGGCGCTTTTCGGTGTTCCTGCCGTAAAAGGAATCGAATTCGGTGCAGGATTTGGATTTGATAAAATGCTTGGCAGCGAAGCCAACGACAGATACGTTAACAAGGACGGAAAAATCGCAACAGTAAGCAATAATAACGGCGGTATTCTAGGCGGTCTTTCTAACGGAATGCCGGTCATTTTCAAGGCGGTTTTAAAGCCGACACCTTCAATTTCAAAGCCGCAGGAAACCCTGAATCTGAATACCATGGAGACCGAAACCCTTTCGATAAAAGGGAGGCACGACCCCTGCGTAGTTGTACGCGGACTCGCCGCTATCGAAAACCTCGTTTGCTTTGTAATTTGCGATATTTTGAAAGGTAACGGAATTATATGAACCTGGACGAAATTAGAGTCGATATTGATAAAATCGACAAGAATATTGTCGAGCTGATTAAAAAGAGAATGAACCTTTCCCTTTCGGTCGCCGAGTATAAAATCAATAACAGCAAAAAAGTTTTTGACGCCGAGAGAGAAAAGGCAATACTCGACAAAGTAGATAATCTGGGCGGTGAATACGGACGTGCGGCTCGACTCATTTACTCGACAATTATGGAGCAAAGTCGCGCGCTTCAATACCCTCTCGTTAACTCGGAACTGGGTATAAAGCAGGAGTCACTCGACCCCGACAACGTAAAAAAGGTCGCTTGTCAAGGTGTTAAGGGCGCATACTCGTACGCTACGGCAAAGCAGATTTATAAAAACGCTGAAATCATCTTTTGCGAAAGATTTAGCGACGTTTTTGACGCGGTTGAAAGAGGTAACGCGGAAATCGGCGTTGTCCCGGTCGAAAATTCGTGGGCAGGTTCGGTGCACGAAGTGTACGACCTTTTAATTGACAGAAAGTTCTATATCGCAAATGCGGTTGATGCGAGGATTTCGCACAATCTGATTGGCACAAAGGACGCAGAAATCGGCGACGTTAAGCAGGCACTTTCTCACGAACAGGCGCTTCGTCAATGCGCCGAATTCCTTGACAAAAGCGGCATTGAGCCGGTCGGCTGCTTAAACACCGCAATCGGTGTCAAAAAAGCGGCTGAAACAAACAACAAGCAGGTCGGTGCAATCGGCTCAACAGCCGCCGCAAACGAATTCGGTATGAAAATACTGGCGCAGAATATTGCTTCATCCGACTGCAACGTTACGCGATTCGTTTCGGTATCGAATAAATTTTACACAAGCGAAAAGGCGGATAAAATCAGCATCGTTTTCAGTATTCCGCATAAGCCGGGTGCATTGTACTCGGTATTTTCGCGATTTGCCGCCGCAGGACTCAATATGTCAAAAATCGAGTCAAGACCGATTAAAAATCGTAATTTTGAGTATCTTTTCTACGTTGACCTTATCGGAAAGCTGATTAGCAAGGACACACTTTGCACCATAAACTCGCTCAGTGAAGAGCTTGACGAATTTAACTTGATGGGTAACTACGAAGAAAAAGAAATAAAAATCGACTGATTTGTTGCAAAATAATTTATTGGTGGTATAATTTATTATATTTTTCTAATTTTCAGAAGTGAGTGATAATAAAATGGGCAACCTCATTCTGCCAAAGGGCTATAAATCCAACCTTACATTACGCGAAACTCAACGTGCTATTAAGCTACTGAAGGACACCTTTCAGGTAAAGCTCGGTCGCGCGCTTAATCTCGACCGCGTTACCGCGCCCGTTATCGTTACAAAGGCAAGTGGTATCAACGACGACCTCAACGGAATCGAGCGCAAGGTTGAATTCGACATGAAGAATATCGAGGGCATCTGCGAGGTAGTTCAGTCCCTCGCAAAATGGAAACGAATGGCCCTCTACCGCTATGGCTATGGCGCAGGTGAAGGTATCTTTACCGACATGAATGCCATTCGCCGCGACGATGATTGCGATAATCTGCACTCGATTTATGTTGACCAGTGGGACTGGGAAAGGGTTATCGACCGCGAGGATAGAAACATCGACTTTTTAAAAGATACGGTGACCAAGATTATCAAAGCACTTGCCGAAACTCAGGACGTTCTGAACGAGGCATTCCCTCAGCTGACAAAGCGACTTAACGAAGATGTTTTCTTTATCACCACGCAAGAGCTTGAGGATATGTACCCCGACCTCACGGGAAAACAGCGTGAAAACGAGATTACCAAAAAGTACGGCACCGTTTTTATCATGCAAATCGGCGAAAAGCTGAAAAGCGGAAACAAGCACGACGGTCGAGCTCCCGACTATGACGATTGGTCGCTCAACGGCGATATTATGGTTTGGAACGATATTCTCGACTGCGCAATCGAAATTTCGAGCATGGGAATCCGCGTTGACGAAAAATCTCTCGACGAGCAGCTTAAAAAAGCAGGTGCCGAGGAAAGACGCAATTTTCCCTATCACAAGGGTATTCTGAACGGCACTCTCCCCCTCACGATAGGCGGAGGAATCGGTCAATCGCGAATCTGCTTGCAACTTCTCGAAAAGGCGCATATCGGCGAGGTGCAGACGTCACTTTGGCCCGAGGATATGCGACAGAAATGCAAGGAAAGCAACATCGAATTATTATAATAATGATACAAAAAAGCGCTGTGAAACCAAACGTTTCACAGCGCTTTTAAATTTATTTATCTTATTTCATTTCGCCGAATTTGTTCATTACAAGACCTGTAATAAGCTTCGGATAGAAATAAGTCGATTTTTGCGGCATTTTTTCGCCTGCGGTGGCAACTGCACTGATTTCGCTTACGCGTGTGGGATTCATAATAAAGCAGCAGTTTGCCTTATTGGTATTTACCCATTCGATAGCTTCCGCCTGGTCGCGAGTGTAGGTGAGATTGATTTGATTAGCCATATTTTCCTTATCAATCTTCATAATTCTCTCTAAAATCAAGCTATGGAGAACAGTTACATCAAGTCCGCGTAATGCTTCACTTGCATTCGGGTACATATCGCAAAGCGGCTGCATTGATTTGAGTGTCATGAGAGCGATTTTATCACCGCTATACATTACGACCGCCTTTTTACCATCGGCGTATTTCATATCGAGGAAGGGCTTTATTTCACTCTCGTTAGCGAGTAGTGTAATGTCGAAATAGTCGGCACAGTTAGCGATTACTTCGTCAGCATTGAAACTGTCGAGGTCGCGTACAATTCGATGTGTTGGGAATACGACAAGTCCATCGTCATCGAGGTCAACGAGGGTCATCATACAATAGTCCGAAGCTGCTCCGATTTCGGCATTTTCGGTTTCGCGAAGGTGATTACGCATATTGAGTGAGGTCTCGTAACGGTGGTGACCGTCGGCAATATACAACTTTCTATCAGCAAACTGGGCAGTAAGGGTAGCAAGTGCTTCCTCATCATAGATTGCCCAAAGTGAATGGGTTACACCATCGGAATCGGTAAAGCTCTGGTCAGGAGTGCCACTTGACAGACGATTGATAAGCTCGGCTGTTTCGCCCTTTTCATCCTTGTAAAGTGAATAAATCTGTGAAAAATTGCAGCGGGTGGCTTTGAAAAGATTGAATCTGTCCTGCTTTGCCTTTGACAAGGTTTCTTCGTGCGGAAGGACAACCCCCTTTGAAAACTCCTCAATCTTTACTCGGCAAACGATACCCTTGAAGGAATAATTTACGCCCTCTACGCTGAATTTTTCTTCATAAACATAGATGCCTTCCTGCTCGTCGCAGGCAATGATTCCGTTTTCTTCCCAATCGGCGAGTACGTTAGCCGCCTCTTTATACGGGTCGTCACCCTTCGGCAATTCGAGACGGATGATGTTATGCTCGTTTTTCTTTAAAAATTCGAGTCGCTGTTCCTCGGAAATAATGTCGTAAGGAGGACAGCAAAGCTCGGCGATTTCTCCTGCCTTTTCGGTAAAGCGGAGTGCCTTAAATGCTTTAATTTCTGCCATTTTATATCAACTCCAAAAAAATATTAAAATAATTTTATAACAAATCCACTTTTTAGTCAAC
>JAFOCB010000139.1 GCA_017381515.1 Clostridia bacterium
ATAAACTTTTTTGGCGAATATGAAAAATGTCCGTACGATTATCTCTTTGCTTACAATGGGACGGGCGCTTGGGCGAGCTGGCGAAGGGTTGCTGATGAATGGGACGAAACCTATTCGTTTCTGGATAATGAATATTGCATAAATAATATAAAAAACAGAGGCAAGGAACTGACCGCAGTATCATTAAAAACCGCAGAAAACAGACGTCAAATCGGAAAAGCATATTGGGAAACGATTTTAGGAATGAATGCTATGCTTAATAATCGTCTCGTAATCATACCAAAGCGCAATATGGTAACGAATATCGGTCTTGATGAAAATTCCACTCATGGCGCAGATGTACGTCTTATTCCTAAAAAAGTAAGACAGCTTTTTAATATGCCTGTTTGGAAACAAACCTTTCCGATGAATCATCCGCCGTATGTAGTACTCGATGAGGAATATTACAAAGCGATGTGTAAGCTTAACGGTTGGGGAAGTCCGATGGCTATATTTTTCAGAAAAGTCGCATATTTATTTAAATGCATCAGATATGGCAAATTTGGACGAATTTTTAATTCATTTAAACGAAGAATAACCAATAAAAAATAGATAGTATGAGGAAATTACAGTGAGTAAATATACTGTGTGCGGCTATGATATGGAGCTTCTTCACGAAAGAATGCTCGAAATAGCGGTTGAAGTGGACAGAATTTGCAGGGAACAGGGATTGCGTTGTTCACTTTACGGTGGCTCGGTTATCGGCGCCGTGAGGCATAATGGTTTTATCCCTTGGGACCACGATATTGATATGGCTATGCCGCGCAAGGATTATGATAAATTCGTTAAATATATGCTCAAAAATCCGAATGAAAAGATATTTTTCAGCAATTACAAGTCGGAAAAACGCTATCCAAACAACTGGGGCAAGGTGCGACTTAAAGGTACCGTCTTTTTAGAAAAGGAACTGGCTCCCATCGCTGAGCTTGAAAAGGGCGTTTTCATCGACCTGCACCCGATTGATAACATCATTCCGTGCTTTTTAAAGGTGCAAACTCGTTTAGCGCTTTTCTGGTCCTGCGTCGGAAAGGTAAAGAGCGGAATATATTCGGGTAGCAAGAAAAAGGCGGCGGTTTATAAGATGTTTTCGTGGCTACCGTACAGCGTGATAAATTCTATGAGAGCCAGCGCTATGAAGATGTTTAAGCATCTCCCGACCCAAAATGTGTATAAGGTGGCGCATCCAAACAACGGAATTTATCCTATAAAGCGCGAAACCTTCGAGAAACTGATTGAGCACGATTTCGAGGATAAAAAGTTTTATATTCCCGAAAATTACGATGAGTTTTTGCGCAAAAGATACGGCGATTATATGCAAATTCCTCCCGAATCGGAGGTAAACGAATGTTGCACATCAATTGTAGAATGTAAACTTTAAGTTACTATAAATTTGGAGAAAACAATGGGGAAAAAGATAAATCAGCTTAAAGCAGGGGCTATTCTGTCCTATGCGCAGATAGCGTTAAATATCATTGTCGGAATAGCATACACCCCTGTAATGCTGAGAATTTTGGGAAAAGGCGAGTATGGACTGTATAGCACAGTAGCATCAACGATTTCTACGCTTAGTATATTGAGCTTGGGACTCAATTCAGGATATATCAGATATTTTTCAAAATATAAAAAAAATAATGATATGACCTCGATTTATAAGTTGAATGGTCTTTTTGTATCCATATTTACCGTAATAGGAATTATCATGATTCTTTGCGGAGCTTTCCTTACTGCTAATCTGGATTTGATTTTTGACAAAGGGCTTACTGAGCAAGAATATGTAATCGCAAGAGTTTTGATGATTTTGCTTACAATTAGCTTATCAACATCTTTTTTAGCGAGTGTTTTTGCACATATCATTTCGGCTAATGAAAGGTTTCTTTTTTTAAAGGGCCTTGGAATGATAAAATCGGTTGCAGCTCCCGTTTTAACCTTGCCGTTGCTTTTTGGGGGTTATGGTTCGATTGGAATGGTTTCTACATCACTTTTCATTTCACTTGTGACGGATGCAATCTATTTATACTACGTAATTAAGGTATTAAAGCACAAATTTTATTTCCGCAATTTTGAAAAAGGCGTTTTTAAAAGTTTGTTTGTTTTTACAGGGTTTATCGCGCTCAATCTTATTGCCGAGCAGATAAATCATAATTTAGACAAGGTGTTGATAAGTAGATACCTTGGTACCACGTTTACAGCTGTTTATGCGGTTGGATATGCCCTTTATTCATACTATACCGGATTTGCAACGGCTATTTCGGGAGTGTTTACTCCGCGTGTTCATAATATAGTTAATGCGACCGATAATGACGAAAGGGAAAGAACAAATAGAATAACCGAGTTGTTTGTTCGTGTGGGAAGAATACAATACATAATTCTCGCACTTTTGACTTTGGGAATAATCTTTTTTGGCCGTGAGTTTATAATGATCTGGGCAGGCGAAGGGTATAATGACGCATATTTTGTTGTTGTACTGCTTGTTGTAGCATCTGTTTTCCCAAATGCGCAAATGATAGGAATGTATATTCAACGCGCTCTCAATAAACATAGATTTAGGGGCGTAATGTACGCAATAATGGCGTTGATAAATATTGTTTTGACAATATTATTTATACCGCATTTTGGAATTATCGGAGCAACGGTAGGAACCCTCATTTCGCAAGTAATCGGAAACATTATTATAATGAACATCTATTATCACAAGAAGTGTAATATCAATATTTTCGATTATTGGAAGAATATTATTTTAATGTCAAAAGGACTTATTCTCCCGATTGCGTTCGGTATAGTTATTAAAGAGTATATTGATTTTAGTGCAATTTCAATGATGCTTTTGGGGATAGTAGCTTTTTCGTGCGTGTATGCTGGTTCAATGTGGCTGTTTGCACTCAATAAATATGAAAAAAATCTAATTTTAAGTCCTATAAAAAAGATTATGAAGAAATAATATTCATGGAGAAAAAAGCTTATGATTCGTAAAATATCAGATAAGATAAAGCTACCCGAATCGCTTAGAATTCCTTATTTTGGCGGAGTGTGGTATCGAATAATGCTGGCGGCTGATAACAAAAGCATTGTAAAGGAAAAAATACCATCAAACTCGCTGAATACGGAAGAAAGAGATATAAAAATCACCGCATCGCTTACAAGCTATCCTGCACGAATGGACTACATTCATCTGGCGATAAAGTCGATTATGCTCCAATCTATGAAGCCCGACCGAATTATCCTTTGGCTTGCCGAGGAGCAATTTCCGGACAAAAAGCTTCCCGATAAGGTGACCGAGCTTCAAAAATATGGACTCGAAATTTGCTGGATAAATGACCTCTACGGACATAAAAAATACTTTTATCCCGTCAAAAACCAGCAGGATAACGAGGTTGTAATTACCTTTGACGATGATATAATATATCCGATAGACTGTATCAAGCGACTCATAAAGGTTCACCGAAAGCATCCGACCTGTCTGGTTTGCGAAAGGGGACAAACCATTTGCTATGATAAAAATGGCGAAATCTTAGCAAATCCCGGTGGCTGGCAAACCCTTTCGTCCATGGGGGTAAAAAAGCCAACGTATAGTATGAATCCATCTCCGGGTGGCGGCTGCCTTATACCAAAGGGTGCCTTTCATCCCGACGCAGGTAATGAAGAAAGAATCAGAGAGCTTGCGTACAAGAATGACGATTTGTGGTATATGTTTATGTGTGCCGCGAATAAAACCCGAATGATAAAAACGCGTAAATATCACCGAATTTTCTCGGTTATAAACGATTCTCAGGGCGAACAAATGGCAAACGCAAACGTAGTTGGAAATGTAAATGTTACTATTATGGAAGGACTGAAAAAGGCATATCCTGACGCTTGGCGGCGAATAGTTACTGATAAAGACTGATAAATGACCGTAAGGAGAAGATAAAAATGGGACTTTTTACAAACAAAACACTTATGATTACAGGAGGTACCGGCTCGTTCGGAAACGCTGTACTTAACCGCTTTTTACAGACCGACATTGGCGAAATTCGCATTTTTTCCCGCGATGAAAAGAAGCAGGACGATATGCGCCACGAATTTCAGGCAAAATACCCCGAGGTTTCGGATAAAATTAAGTTTTTCATCGGAGATGTTCGTGATATTTCCAGCGTAAAGAATGCTATTCATGATGTTGACTACATCTTCCACGCCGCAGCGTTAAAGCAGGTTCCGTCGTGTGAATTTTTCCCGATGGAAGCTGTTCGCACCAACGTAATCGGTACCGATAACGTACTTACCGCCGCAATCGAGGAGGGTGTAAAGTCGGTTATCTGCCTTTCTACTGATAAGGCGGCATATCCCGTAAATGCAATGGGAATTTCAAAGGCGCTCGAGGAACGCGTTTCGGTAGCAAAGTCCAGAACCACCGAAAAGACAAAGATTTGCTGCACCCGTTACGGCAACGTTATGTGCAGCCGCGGCTCTGTAATCCCGCTCTGGATTGACCAGATTAAGCAGGGCAACCCCATTACAATTACCGAGCCCTCAATGACCAGATTCATTATGTCGCTTGACGAGGCTGTTGACCTCGTACTGTTTGCGTTTGAGCATGGTGTTTCGGGCGACATTCTCGTTCAAAAGGCGCCTGCCTGCACCATCGGTGTATTGGCCGAAGCGGTTAAGGAACTGTTTGATAGCAAGAGTGAGGTCCGTATTATCGGAATGCGCCACGGCGAAAAAATGTACGAAACTCTGCTTACAAACGAGGAGTGTATCAATGCTATTGATATGGGTGACTTCTATCGTGTGCCCTGTGATAAGCGCGACCTTAATTATGATAAATATTTCAATGACGGCAACCTCGACCGTAATTCGCTTTCAGAATTTGACTCGAATAACACCGAGCTTCTGACCGTCGAGCAGGTAAAGGAAAAGCTGCTTAACATCGACTATATCCGTGACGAAATAGCAAAAAAGGAAGGCAACAACTAAGTGCTTGATTCAAAAATCGAACTCATAATTGCGCTCACCCGTAGCGCGTTAAAGGGCGAAAAACACAAGCTTGACTGTGAATTTCCCTATAACTATATATTAAAAATAGCGACAGTGCATCAAATGTATAGTTTGCTTTATACCGGCGCATTGAATCTCGGCGCTGATAAAAATGTACCGCAAATGAAGGCGCTTTTTGACCGAGTTTGCAAATCAATTATGATAAACGACCGTCAGCTTCGCCAGATAGACAGAATAATGAACGCCTTTGAGGACAACGGAATCGACCATCTCGCATTAAAGGGCATTATTCTCAAATCAATGTATCCCGAGGCGCACATGCGCCTGATGGGTGATGCCGATATTCTCATTCGACTCGACCAAATTGACGAGTGCGATAGGGTAATGGCGGAGCTCGGCTTTGAAAAAGGTCCCGAAAGTAACCACGAGCTGATTTACACTCACAAGGATTTGTTTGTCGAGCTGCACAAGCGCACCATTCCCTCGTATAACAAGGATTACTATGCTTATTTTGGCGACGGATGGGAAAAGGCGGTAAAGTGCGATTCGACTAAATCTCGCTATACATACAATCCCGAGGACGAATTTATCTTTATTTTCACCCATTTCGCAAAGCATTATCGCGATGCCGGAATTGGCTTCCGTCATTTGTGCGACCTTTGGGTTTATTTGGATAAAAAGCCGGATTTGAACCAAGAGTATATGAAATCCGAGATGGAAAAATTACGTCTTTACGATTTCTATTTGAATATTCGTGATGCGCTGACCTATTGCTTCGAGGACGGAGAACTCAACGAAAAGACCGAATTTATACTGACTAACATATTCAGCAGCGGAGCTTACGGCACGAGCGAAGCAGGACGTCTTTCCGACGCGGTAAAGATGTCAAAGGGCAAAACGGTTAGAGGTGCTTGGCTGAAAAAGGTGATAAAAATAGCCTGCCCACCGTACAAAACTATGACCGAAAGATATTCTGTGCTCAAAAAAGTTCCTGTTTTACTCCCGATATTCTGGGTGGTAAACTGGGTAGAAATTCTGCTTTTCAGACGAAAGAATATAAAGAAACGAACCGACGAAATCCGCTCGTTATCGGTTAAAAAGATAGAGAATTATCAGCAGGGCTTAAATTACGTAGGACTCGATTTTAACTTTGAGGAGTAATTATGAAAATATTGGTTACCGGCGCAAACGGCTTTGTAGGACGCAATTTGGTCGAAGCGCTCAAATGTATAAGGGATGGCAAGGATAGGACCAGACCAAATTTAATAATTGACGAAATTTATTGCTACGACGTCGATTCGACCGATGCCGAGCTTGATTTGGCGTGTCAAAATGCTGATTTCGTGTTCAATCTCGCCGGCGTAAACCGCCCTCAATCGAATGACGAGTTTATGAAGGGGAATTTCGGCTTTGCCAAGATGCTATTGAATAAATTAAAATCGTATGAAAATAAATGCCCGATTATGCTTTCATCGTCGGTACAGGCGACGCTTATCGGTCGTTACGATAGCGATTATGGCCGAAGCAAAAAGGTAGGGGAGGACCTCTTTTTTACCTACGCCGAGCAAACGGGAGCAAAGGTGCTGGTTTACCGCTTCCCGAACCTTTTCGGAAAGTGGTGCCGACCGAATTATAATAGCGCGGTTGCAACCTTTTGCCACAATATCGCGAATAATTTGCCGATAACGGTTAATGACCGCGACATTTCGCTCGAGCTTGTTTATATCGATGATTTGGTTTGTGAAATGCTCGATTGCTTGGAGGATAGGGAACATCGCTGCGAATTTGACGGAATAAGCGCAGTACCTTCTGTAGAAGGCAAATTCTGTATGGTACCCGTCTCGCATAAGGTCACGCTCGGTCAAATTGTTGACCTCCTCAACGAGTTTAAGAA
The DNA here is from genome assembly GCA_017381515.1 of Clostridia bacterium. Classification (GTDB taxonomy): domain Bacteria; phylum Bacillota; class Clostridia; order Oscillospirales; family Acutalibacteraceae; genus UMGS1976. The sequence continues at coordinate 6,908 of JAFOCB010000139.1, forward strand.
GCAACCCTTTACACTCATAATCCCCGAAATTCCGAGCGGCTCGTTCGAGAAGAAGCTGTATTCCACCTATCTTTCCTATCTGCCGAAGGAAAGGGTTAGCTTTCCGCTTAAAATGAATGTTGACGAGCGCGGCTCCTTCACCGAGCTGATAAAAACGCTTAACTGCGGTCAAATCAGCGTCAATATTTCAAAGCCGTCCATCACAAAGGGACAGCATTGGCATAATACCAAATGGGAGTTTTTCATTGTCGTTTCGGGCAAGGGACTCATTCAGCAGCGAAAGATAGGAACCGACGAGGTGCTGAATTTCGAGGTCTCGGGCGAAAAAATCGAGGCGGTTCACATGCTCCCCGGTTATACGCATAACATAATCAATCTTTCCGATACCGACGACCTGGTTACTGTCATGTGGGCGAATGAACAGTTTGACAGTACACGACCGGACACATTTTTTGAGGTGGTTGAATAATGAATAAAAAAATTGACGCAAAATTCAAGGACAACGGAAAATTAAAGCTTCTCATCATCGTAGGTACACGTCCCGAAATTATCCGTCTTGCCGCCGTTATCAATAAGGCAAGGGTTTATTTCGATACCATTCTTGCTCATACGGGTCAAAATTACGATTACAACCTCAACGGAATCTTTTTCAAGGATTTAAAGATAGATGAGCCCGACGTTTACCTCGACGCTGTTGGAAACGACCTCGGCGAAACGATAGGAAATATTATTGCAAAATCGTATCAGCTTATGGTGGAAATAAAGCCGGATGCCGTTCTGGTCCTCGGCGATACCAATTCCTGCCTCAGCGTCATTGGAGCAAAGAGATTGCACATTCCCATTTTTCACATGGAGGCGGGCAATCGTTGCAAGGATGAGTGTCTGCCCGAGGAAACAAATCGCCGCATAGTTGACATTATTTCGGACGTAAATTTGGCATACAGCGAACACGCGCGTAAGTATCTGCACGAATGCGGTTTGCCGAAGGAAAGGGTGTATGTGACCGGCTCACCGATGGCAGAGGTTTTGCACAATAACCTTGCCGAAATCGAAGCATCCGACGTTCACGAGCGACTCGGACTCGAAAAAGGGAAGTATATTCTCCTTTCGGCTCACCGAGAGGAAAATATCGACACCGAAAAGAATTTTATTTCACTTTTCACCGCTATCAACAAAATGGCGGAAAAGTACGATATGCCGATACTTTATTCCTGCCATCCGCGCTCCAAAAAGCGTCTCGAAGCCAGCGGATTTCAGCTGGATAAACGCGTTATTCAGAATCAGCCCCTCGGCTTCCACGATTACAACTGTTTGCAGATGAATGCCTTTGCCGTTGTCAGCGACAGCGGCACTCTTCCCGAGGAAAGTTCCTTCTTCACCAGCATCGGAAAGCCGTTCCCCGCAGTTTGCATCAGAACGTCAACCGAGCGCCCCGAAGCATTGGACAAGGCATGTTTTGTTCTTGCAGGAATTGATACAAAGTCGCTTTTACAGGCGGTTGATACCGCTGTCACCGCTAACGAAAACGGAGATTACGGAATCCCTGTACCCGATTATATTGACGAAAACGTTTCGACAAAGGTGGTCAAGCTCATTCAGTCATATACCGGCGTTGTAGACAAAATGGTTTGGCGCAAATAAAATATCAAAAAAAGATGGCGAAAAATTCGCCATCTTTTTTTGATTTTCTGAAGTTTCGTATTTTCTAAGCCAAATTACAATGTTGTTTGCCATCATTTTATGAACCATAATTCATTCACCATTCTGCTTGTCTTTCATAATATGTGGGTGGGGAGGTGAAAAATGATGGCTATTTTTTGTTGTGAAACCAGAGCGAGTTGCACCGGCTTGGCAGTAATCGCAAGCGCAATTCTCGGCGTGATTGCTGCCTTTTTACGCATCACAGCGGTAATTACTGTAACACCGGCATTCCTTTGGGTAGCGCTTGGTGTTGCGGTTGTATATCTCGCCGTTTTACTCGCTACCACCGGCTGTAATCAATCAGCACGTTGCTGTCGGTGCAGAGGTTGCGCTTTAACCGCTTTGCTTGCAGGTATCCTTGGTACTGCACTCGTTTCGGTTGTTCTGTTAGCAATCACCTTTGTTGCTACAAGCGTCATTGGTGCTATTTTGGTGGGATTGCTTATATTCTTCCTTTCACTGATTTTGTCCGCTACCGCTTGCCTCGTAGCCGGCTGCTGCAGATGTGAAAACACTCTCTAAGCAGTGAATTAGAAATATAAAAAATCCGTTCTCAATAGAGAACGGATTTTTTTATATGTGGGTGGGAAAATTGTTTAATAATTGGTTTTTTAATATTTGCAGAGAATATACTTATTTTTTACGAAAGCAGATAATTTGTTTCTAATTTCTTCAACTG
>JAFOCB010000140.1 GCA_017381515.1 Clostridia bacterium
CCAGCCTTCCAAGCTGGTTACGTGGGTTCGATTCCCATCACCCGCTCCATTTTTTTGCGCCAATAGCTCAGCTGGATAGAGCAACTGCCTTCTAAGCAGTAGGCCAGGGGTTCGAATCCCTTTTGGCGCGCCATTTTGCAAGGTAAAAGATTATCCTTTTTAAAAAGGGTAATCTTTTTTTGTTTGAATTTTTAGCATCATATAGTATAATGTATGTATAAACAATTTTGTTGAGGAGAAACAGTATGAATAACACTTCAAAAAAGATAGTCAGCATTTTGCTTACATTTATAATTATATTATCGGTGACGGCTTCCGGTGGTTTGTTTGCTTTTGCTGAAAAAAGCACCGATTCAGGAAATATAAACCCCGATTTTTTTAAAAAGGAATACTGGGAACCCGACAAAAATAACGTTGCCGCATACAACCTTGCCGACGGCTCAATTAAATTTAGCCGCAGCTATGTAAAGGATTTTGGCTACTATAACAACGACGGATTCGAAACCATGTTCAAGTGTGTTGGCGGATTCGAGCTCACCTTCAGAGCAAACGAAGATGCAAGTGAAGGATATGTTTTTGGCATTCAAGCACCATCAAACATTAGCAAAGGCGGACATTACAGCTTTTATCTGAAAAAAGCTAACGGTAACTCTCATCTCGCCTATTCAAGTTCAATGCCTAATCACTTTGCTTACGGCGAATGGATAAAGCTCGGTGTTAAATTTAATGATGAAAAAAATAAAACCGAAATGATAATTTCAATCAATAATATTAAGGTTGATTTCTTCGTTACCGATGGACAATACAATCCCGACCTCGCAGCTGATTTCGAAAATATAAAATTCGAAAACGGTAATCTCATTCATAGCGCACCTTTTGCCAAATCAAATTCATATATAAAGGTAAGACCATATTACAATGGCGGCTTTGAATCCTCGCCGAATAAGGATAATCAGGTGTATTTCGCTTCGATTGATAACGTGGAAAAGAAAATCAAGGACAACTACGTAACCAAAATAGCGGTTATCGGCGACTCGATTACACAAGGTGTCGGTGCAGAGAATGCTACGACAAACTCATACGTCGCATATCTTCAAAAACAGCTTGGACCGCACTACGACGTTTATAATTGCGGAGCATCGGCAAATTCGGTAATGACCAATACATATCAGCCATACACAATACAAGTAATTTATTATTCGTCAATGCTGTTTAATCCCGATTACATTATATTTGCCCTCGGCACCAATGATGGACAATCCTCCTACTGGGACAGAATGCATTACTTTGGTCCTTCAATCGACTCGACTAACGAAGAATGGCGAATAGTTGACGTTAAAAAGGATGAAAACGGAAAATATATTGAGGAAACGACATACGCTGCCGATAAATCAGTAGCAACAAAAATCACAGTCAAGGGCGAAACAGTTACATATTACTTTAAATCAAATGACGGTTCAGAGCATACCTACACCTTGGAAAACGCTGAACAAAAGTTTATCGACCAAGCTAATTCGCTAGCAAACATGTACCTTTCAAACGGATACAATGGTGATGCTCATGCAAAAATCATTGTTTCCTCGGTTATGAAAACATGGGGCGATTGCGCAAATACATGGAATAGACAAAAGGAAACCTTTGAAGCACAGAAAAAAATGCAATCAAAGAATAAGAATATAATCGGCTTTATCGACAACTATTCCCTTACCGAAAAATACGATGAAACGTCAACAGAAAATCATTACTCAAGCTTCTCTGATGACGGGCTACATCCTAATTCCAATGGTCATAAACTACTCGCAGAGAATATTTACAATTATATAAGCAAAAATTTAAACCTTAAAACCAAAGATATAGTAATTTCATACGGGCCAAAAGAAACCGAAAG
>JAFOCB010000141.1 GCA_017381515.1 Clostridia bacterium
CGCAAAAGTCGGACGATAATGTCACTGCCGCCTGTTGTACCTCCCGAGCGGAAAACGAGTCCGAGTCCGAGCGACATCAGTCCTCCGCCGAAAACTCCCGCAAGCAAGCGGTCATCGGTGACGGTAACGGTGACTAGATTAGTGAAAAGGTCGGTGAAAACCGACAAAAGCACCGTTCCAAACAGGGTCATCACGGTAAATTCGCGACCAAACTTTACAAACGCGACGATAAAGAGCGGAACATTCATAATGATAATAAGCATACCTACGTCAAGCGGCACAAAGCGGCTGAGCATTACCGAAATGCCCGAAAGCCCTCCCGGCGCCAAATCGTTGGGATTGAGGAAAAGGGATATTCCGGCGCCGTAAAGCGCACAGCCGACGGTCATAAATAAAAGCTGCAAAAGCAGAGTTTTTTTGTTCTTTAAATTCATAGTATCACCCATTTTTTATTCTGCTCAAAAATTGCGCGAATTTTCGTAAACGCGTGTGAAAAATTGTTGAAAACTTCGGGGGTTGACAATATTTTTGTCGCAAACATTTCCTATTAAAAAACAACCGCTTTCGAAATGGAAAGCGGTTGTTTACCTTTTTTACCTATTTGCCGTTTTTTTGCTAAACCGCTTTTTTTAAAAAGGGCGTTCTTTTAAAAATCTTACGCCTTGTTGATTGAGCCGAAGAGCTCCATCTTTTCCTTAACGGTTGCCTTGATAGCTTCAAAGCCCGGTGCAAGAAGCTTTCTCGGGTCGAAGCCCTTGCCCTGCTGATCCTTGCCAGCTTCAACGTATTCGCGTGTAGCTGCGGCAAATGCGAGCTGACATTCGGTATTAACGTTAATCTTTGATACGCCGAGAGAGATTGCCTTCTGAATCATTTCGGCAGGGATTCCTGTACCGCCGTGGAGTACGAGGGGCATTGTTCCGGTGAGCTTCTGGATTTCTGCGAGAGTGTCGAATGAAAGTCCTGCCCAATTTTCCGGATATTTGCCGTGAATGTTACCGATACCTGCAGCAAGCATTGTTACGCCGAGGTCAGCAATCATCTTGCACTCGTTGGGGTCAGCAACTTCGCCGTTACCTACAACGCCGTCTTCTTCACCGCCGATAGCTCCAACCTCAGCTTCGAGAGAAAGACCGAGCTTGTCACAGTATTCAACGAGTTCCTTTGTCTTTGCAATATTTTCTTCAATCGGGTAGTGAGAGCCGTCGAACATTACCGACGAGAAACCGGCTTCGATGCATGCCTTTGCTCCTTCGTAAGAGCCGTGGTCGAGGTGGAGAGCAACCGGGACGGTAATTCCGAGCTCGTCAATCATTCCGTTAACCATGCCTACAACAGTTTTGTATCCGCACATATATTTTCCTGCACCTTCGGAAACGCCGAGGATAACGGGAGAGTTAAGCTCCTGTGCGGTAAGCAAAATTGCCTTTGTCCATTCGAGATTGTTGATGTTAAACTGGCCGACAGCGTATTTACCTGCTTTTGCCTTTGTTAACATTTCCTTTGCTGAAACTAACATTTTTTTATACCTCCGTAATGCTTAATTTGCATAATACCTTATAATTATACCCTATCTTTGTGAAAAAAGCAACAATTTCGCTCACATTAAATTGCACAGAAAAGGGTTGCCTTCTCCTCGGTAATTATGTGAGTTGTGCCGTCGGGAAGGGTTACGCGCTTTTCGCCGTTTCCGCTGACCGAAAGGGTGAATTTGCCGTCCTTTGCCGTCCAATTGACCTCGACGTCACCAAGCGGAGTAGAAACAACGCCATTCGCGTATTCGAGTCCTGCAAGTGTCGGGCGAATTTCGACCGCCTTACCTTCGTAGCCAATCGGTCGGACACCCAGAATTACCGCCGAAAACTCGTAAATCGGTAACGAGCCCCAGCCGTGACAATCGCTTCTCTCCTGTACGTCGTCCTCCGCCCAGGTGGTGAGTCCACGCTTTATCATATCGCGCCAACCGTCGAGAAGTCCATACGCGCGGTCGTACAGTCCCGCCATTTCGAGCGCACGAAAAAGGAAATAGCGCATCGAATATGAGCAAATCGGCAGGTCGGCATCGTCGAGCATTCGGGTCATAAGTGCGGTTGCTTCATCGCCGCTGACGGCACCGGAAAGCACCGCCCAAACCTGCGCGTGCTGACTAAATCCGCCATTTTCGGTATCGGTGAAAAATCCGCGCTCGGTATCGTAAAAATATTCTTTCGCCGAGCTATTTATCCTGTCGGCTCGGTCGGCATATTCGGAGGCAAGGTCATTGTAACCGAATGCAGTAGCCAAATCAGATGCCTTTTTAAGCGCAAGTGCATACATAAAGCTGTATGCCGCCATAGCACCCTTTCCGGGAGAGCCGTCGCGCCAACCCTTTACCCAATCGAGAAAACGCCAATAGCCCGTATCGGCAACCACTCCTCTGTCGTCGACCAGTCGGTCAAACCACGAAAGAATTGCATCAATCTTTGGCATCAAGCCGCGCACAAAACCGCGGTCGGTCGGGGTAAAGCGCAGATAATCCTCCGCCATATATACGACGTGGAGGGCAAAGCCCGGAATTACCTGCTCGCTGAGGGACGGAAAACGCGCCTGGGTCATGCCGTCGGGATACTGCGAAAGGAAAAATTCGTTAATTCCCTTTTTGGCAAGACGACGGTCGGCTCCAAGATGATAGGTAAAGAGCATTTCGAGTCGCGAGTCCATGGCATACTGCGTCTGTTCATAATATGGGCAATCCTCAAATGTTTCGTGCATACAGTTGTTCACCGTGCGTATGCTATTCTCCCACAAAGCCGCTGAATCGGGGTCAGAGCTATCAAATCGGGCAGAAACCGAAAGAGGATATTTATTTTCGAAAAATTTGAGGTCGGATATGTAAACGGGACTATCGGTCGAGGTGATTTCGACACGGATAAAGCGGAAGGTACGCAACCAAAACGGCTCGTAAAGGCGGGAATTGTCGTCGAGAATAAGCTGGTCGGTCATTCCGTAAATTATGCCGTCGGTGTCGTCGCGCATCTTCTTTGTAATTCGCCAGCCGTCCTTGAAAATATAGCTTTCGGCGTAAGTAATCTTTACAGAAGCGCCGCTCGACCCCTTTACGAGCAGGTGCGGTGTGCCGGTGAAATGCACTCCTGCGTCAAGCTCGATGTATGCGGTGGTGTTCGGTGCGACCGAAATTCCCTTTTTGGAAAGGATGTCGCCCTCAACCGCTTCTGACCGCATTACGCGGACAAATTCGCGCTCCGTGTTCGTCAATTGTGGAATTTCTCTTTCTTTAAGTCGCCAAGCAGCCATTTCGCCATACGGGTAGTCGTTATCAAAAACGGCATCGCAAACCTTTACGCAGGACATAAATTCGGGGCTTTCGGCGGTATAGTCGATGCGCTCGGTGAAATCGGTGAAGCACCAATAATCAGGCGCAGTGCAGGTAAAGGAGCTGTCGGGAGCAGAAACCCAGCTTTCGTCCGAGCTTACGTCCTCGATAACGCCATTTTTACCCACAATCTGACCGTCAAAGAGGAATGCAGTTTTTTCGGTGCGGTGAATGGACGCCATTCGGTAGTTAAGGTGAAGCACAAGCGCAGAAATCTCGTTTTCGCCCTCGGTCAAATAGGGCGTAAGGTCAACCGTTTCGTAATAGGTGACGTAGCGGTTGCCCTTGCTGGGACCGCAAAGCACCTCGCGACCGTTTACAAACAGTTTGTATCGTGTATCGGCGCTAACCCTTGCGATGAGGGTGCCTTCGGTGTAATTGAAGCGCTTTTTAAAATGAAAAAGTCCGTCCTGCTTTGGCTCGGCTCGGTTATCGGTAATCCACATTTTTTATTCTTTTCCTCCGTTTTTTGTTCGGTGTAGTAATCGGCAAAGCTGTCGTTGGGGGCGAGGGTTTGTGCCGTTTTATTCGTTATGTAACAAAAAGGGCTATCTATCCTTTAAATAGTTTTCGATAATTGTTTTTGCTTCCACCCAGCCGTACGCTACCACCGTACAGTAGCCCTGTTTTGACAAGGCATCAAGCCAAAACTCCTGATTTTCGGTGGGTTTGTTGCGTCCTGCCTTCATCTCGATAAAGAGTCCGTGATACTTTTTATTCGGGACAGGCAAACAAATGTCGGGGACTCCCGGCTTTAACCCCTCGGCAAGTAGCTTTCCGCCCGAATATCTGGTACGTTTGCCCTCGTTTGGCACGTGAAAAAGCAGCTTTAACTCGGGCTTTAAGGACGAGGCAACCTGCGCCCAGCGAAAAAGGGCAATTTGCTCATCGCTTTCGCTCATTTTAATTTGCGTATTCATAGCGGTTTCTCCTCTCAAAAAGGGGTTTAGGATGTGTGAAACACTATTTTTTTGCCGCTTTCTGCTCGGGTGCGGTGGTTTCGGTAACGAGAGCCGCTTCGACCTCGTGGTCACAAAGTACAGTTTCGGCCTCGGGGTCACAAAGTGCCGCTTTACCGCGACGCTTTTTAAGTCCGGCTCGTACCTTTTCGGAAAGATAAACGTAAATCACCGAGCATAAGGGTACACTGACCAGCATTCCCATTACACCATAGATGTTTCCGCCGACGGTAACGGCTGCAAGCACCCAAATACCCGGCAGACCGACCGACTTTCCAACCACGTGAGGATAGATAAGATTGCCCTCGAGCTGCTGCAAAACAATGATAAATACAATAAACCAAAGTGCTTTTATCGGGCTTTCGACCAGAATCAGAAATGCGCCGACCGCCGTACCGATATATGCGCCCAAAACGGGGATAAGCGCCGTCACTCCGACCAGCACCGATACCACGCTGGCATACGGCAGACCGAGAATGAGCATTCCGATAAAGCAGAGTATGCCGATAATTATTGCTTCGACCACCTGTCCCGCCACAAAATGACTAAAAGAATCGTTCACGCGCGAGAAAAAGGCGAAAATCCTTTTTGCCCTTTTTTCAGAAAATGCAGCGGTGATGGTACGCTTTGATTGACCGATGAGCCGCTCCTTTCCCGAAAGGAGATATATGCAAAAGGCAAATCCGATAACAATATTGAAAACGCCTGAAACGATTGCCGTAGTAGTATTTATGGTTTGGTTAAAAATGCTTTCGCCGCTGTCGGCAACAAGTTCGGTAAGCTTTGCGATTATGACGCTGCTGTCAAATTTGAGCTCGGGCAGAATTATCGAGTATTCATCGAGAAAATCGCCGAATCCATTCCACCAAACCTTTAATTTCTCGAAATATTCAGGCAAAGCGTCGATTATGGTGCGCAGGGTATTACTGACCTCGGGGATAATGATGAAAAAGATGGCTACGATAGCTCCGAGGGTAATTAGAACGCTAATGAAAATAGAAACCGGTCGCTTTAACCTTTTTGCAATTTTGGATTTGCCCTTTCGTAAAAAGAGCCAGTCCCAGCCACGCTCAATCGGGCGCAAAAGCAGATTTATCACAAAGGCGAATGAAGCCCCGAGAATAAGTGGCGAAAATACACCGATAACCCACTTTATCGCCAAAAATACGACGGCAAAATTCATCACCGCCCAGAAAATGACTGACGCGGCAAAAATTATAAAAATTATGCGTTTGACGTTGCTTTTGTTAAGCTCCAAATCATTTCACCTGCCCAAAAATTACATATAAACATAATTATACAGTATTATTATAACACACTGTTATTTTCTTTACCACAATTATAATGGATTTTCGGAAAAATTTTTTTAAAAACAGCCCTCGACTTTTTACGATAAAATGTTGTAATTTTGCGCAAGCCGTTGTATAATGTTATTTGATAAAATGGCTAAATAGTAACCAAAAAGGAATGGTGAAAATGAATAAAGAAGAATTTATCAATGACATATTAAGGAAAAAGAAGGAAACAGGGGCAAGAATTCTCGCCCACATCTATCAGCCGCCCGAAATTCTGGAGCTTGCGGACGTGGTCGGCGATTCCTTTAAACTGGCGGAAATGGCTCAATCAATGGGCGACACGGTCATCGTTTGCGGTGTGCGTTTTATGGCCGAAATGGTAAAGATTCTTTCACCGAAAAAAAAGGTCATTCTGGCATCTCCCGAGGCAACCTGCCCGATGGCAGAACAGATTTCGCCCGAATACGTCAGAAAGTTTAAAAAGAAAAATCCCGACGTTGCCATTTGCGCTTATATCAATACCACTGCCGAGCTGAAAGAGGAGGCAGACGTTTGTGTCACCTCGTCGAGCGCCGTCAAAATTTGCAAAAATATCGAGAATGACAAAATTCTCTTTATCCCGGACAAGAATCTCGGCTCGTACGTTGCAAAGGCGGTACCCGAAAAGAAATTTGCGCTGGTTGATGGTTTCTGCCCGATTCACAATCAGCTTACACCCGACGACGTATTACTCTTAAAACAGGAGCATCCGCTGGCACTCTTTGCCGTGCATCCCGAAGCTCCTGCCGAGGTAGTCGCTCTCGCCGATTACGTTGGTGCGACCAGCGGAATCATCGACTATTGTAAAAAGAACGCCAACCGCGAAATCATCATCGGCACCGAATGCGGTGTATATGATTACCTGACGCTCCGCTATCCAAAGCGTAAATTCTATCAGCTTGCACCCGAAAAAATGGTGTGCAAGGATATGAAATACACCGGTCTGACGGCTTTATGGAGCGCAATTTCGGGACAGGGCGGCGAGGTAATCGAAATCCCGGAAGAAAGCCGACTCAGAGCAAAGAGAAGCATTGACGAAATGCTGCGACTCGGAAAATAAAGGCGGTAGTTTAATGAAAAATCAGTATGACGTGGTCATCATAGGCGGTGGAATCGCAGGGCTTTATGCCGCGCTCAACCTCGATACCGATACAAAGGTGCTCGTTGCGGCAAAAAAGGAGCTTAATTTATGCAACTCGTCACTTGCACAGGGTGGAGTTGCGGGGGTTCTCGACCTTCAAAACGATAGCTTTGACCTGCATATAGAGGACACCATGATTGCCGGTCAGCACCAAAATCGCAGACAAGCGGTAGAGGTGCTTGTAAAAGAGGGACCAGACGACCTTCGCCGACTACTCGACACCGACATCGCGTGGGACCGCGAGGAAAACGGCGAATTGCACATGACGCTGGAAGGCGGACATTCGCGAAACCGCATCATTCATCGCAAGGATTCGACGGGTGATGCCATTATGGTCGCCCTCGTAAACGAGGTAAAAGAACGCAAAAACATTGACGTTGTGACCGAATGTCACATGGCAAATATGCAGGAATGTGACAGCGGCGTTATCACCGAATTTATCACTCCCGACGGAATAAAGGCGGTCGGCTCCTCCTTTGTAATCATTGCAACGGGCGGTATCGGTCGCGTATATAAATACACCACAAACTCCGCAATAGCAACGGGTGACGGCATTACTGCCGCCTATTTCATGGGGGCAAAAATCAGTAATCTACATTACGTTCAGTTTCACCCGACCGCATTTGCCTCAAAGGAAGGCAGAGAGCGATTTTTAATCAGCGAGGCGGTCAGAGGTGAGGGCGCATATCTCCTCAACTGCGAGGGAAAGCGATTCATGCACCGATACGATGACCGACTCGAACTTGCTCCACGCGACGTGGTTTCAAATGCGGTTATCCTCGAATCCAGACGAATGGGAAACGAGCATTTTTACCTCGATATTACCCATCGGTCGCGCGAATTTCTGCTTGACCGATTCCCGATGATTCACCAGAGATGTCTGCTCGAAGGGGTGGACATCACAAAGGACCCGATTCCCGTATTTCCCTGTCAGCACTATTTGATGGGCGGAATCGACGTTGACCTTAATTCAAAAACGCGACTCGACCGAGTTTATGCGACAGGCGAATGTAGTCACACAGGCGTCCACGGAAAGAATCGACTAGCATCAAATTCTCTGCTCGAAGCTCTCGTTTTTGGCCGACGCGCCGCCGAGCATATCAATAGCCGCCGCGACAGAGATTTTTGCGGTGATATTCGCGCAACACTTTCGGTTGGCGGAGCTCCGCTGCCGACGGGTATGCGTACAACAGTACGCGAAATTATGCAACGCGCGTATTTCGTTATTCCCGACCCGAATGCCGCTGAAAAGGGGCTTCGCAAGATAAAGGAAATCAACGACCGAATCGAAAAGGGTGGCTTTGCCGTGACACCACAGCTCGTGGAGGCAAGGAGTCTTTCGAAAATAGCCGAAATCATACTCAAAGCCGCGATTTAAGAGGAGATAAACTCCTAGCGTGACTAAAAGCCACACAACTCAAGCATTATGACGGACAATCACGCGCATGGCACTTTCTCTGTGACGGTTGGTCACACAGCATACACCAAAATATTTTATGAGGTGACATTTTACTATGGCATTACTTCAATTCTATATCGACGACATTATCAAAACCGCGCTAAAAGAGGACATTAACTACATCGACACCACCTCCTCGCTCCTCATCGACAAGGACAAAATTACCGACGCCTATTTCATTTCAAAGGCGGACGGTGTACTTTGCGGAATCGACGTGGCAAAGAGGGTGTTTGAGCTTATCGACGGCTCGGTTACATTTAAGGCGCATTTTCGCGACGGTGACCGCATCAAAAAGGGTGACATTATTGCCGAAATGAGCGGTAGCACTCTTTCGCTGCTCATGGGGGAGAGAACTGCGCTCAACCTCATTCAGCACATGTCGGGAATCGCCTCGGCAGCAGGTCGTCTGGTTGACCTTTGCGGAGGGACAAACGCCTCCGTCACCGACACCAGAAAGACTTTACCGGGGCTTCGTGCCCTTCAGAAATATGCCGTTACCTGCGGCGGTGGAAAGAATCACCGCTTTAACCTTTCTGACGGCGCAATGTTAAAGGATAACCACATCGACGCAGGCGGTGGAATCACCGCAACCGTAAATCAGCTTCGAAGCCGACTCGGTCACATGGTAAAAATCGAGGTAGAAACTCGAAATCTGGACGAGGTTCGCGAGGCGGTAGAAAGTGGCTGCGAGGTTATCATGCTGGACAACATGGACTGCGACACAATGCGTGAGGCGGTCAAAATCGTTGACGGACGAGCCCTTACCGAAGCGTCGGGCAACGTCACCGAGGAAAGAATTCGTGCTATTGCCGAAACCGGCGTTGACATCATTTCGGTCGGCGCACTCACACATTCGGTCGAGGCATTCGATATTTCAATGAGGATAAAGGTATGAGCGAGGTAATTGCCGCCATTTCAACGCCGCTTATGTCGGCAGGACTTGGCGTAATTCGTATTTCGGGCAAAAATGCCGCCGAAATTGCCGACCGCGTTTTTCGTTCGGTTAGCGGCAAAAAGCTCACCGAAATCAGCGGATATTCTGCACTTTACGGACACGTTTTTGATAAAAAAGGGGATATTGACGAGGTGGTTGCTCTGAATTTCAGGGCGCCTCATTCCTTTACGGGCGAAAATGCCGTCGAGATTAGTTGTCATGGTAGCGTTTATATCCTTAAACGCACCCTAGCGGCGCTGATTTCGGCAGGTGCGCGACTCGCCAGAGCGGGTGAATTTACCCGACGCTCATTCGAAAACGGCAAAATGGACCTTTCAGCAGCCGAATCGGTCATGTCGCTCATCGGCGCTCAATCGGAACTTGAACATTCGGCCGCTCTTTCGGGACGCGAAGGGGTGCTTTTCCGCCAAATTGACGAGATAAAAGGGGAGCTGATGTCCCTTTCGGCGCATCTTTCGGCGTGGGTTGACTTTCCCGACGAGGACGTGCCGGAGGTCAGCCACGATGAGCTTTATTCGGGGCTAAACTGGGCGCAAAAGCAGCTCAATCGGCTCATCTGCGACTTTGACAGGGGAAAGATTATGCGTGAAGGCATCGACACCGTCATCGTCGGCAGACCTAACGTTGGCAAATCAACCTTTATGAATCTGCTTTGCGGAGTTGACCGCTCGATTGTAACCGACGTTGCGGGTACGACACGCGACATCGTCGAGGAAAGTGTTTCGGTCGGCGGGGTAAAATTGCGACTTCAGGACACCGCAGGACTCCACGAAACCAATGACAGAGTGGAAAAAATAGGCGTCGAAATGGCAAAGCATCGCATCGAAACTGCCGCCCTCGTTATAGCCGTTTTTGACGGCTCCGAGCCGGTTAATATGGACGACCTTTCACTCATAAAGAAGCTAAAAGGTCGTCGCGCAATAGCCGTGATAAACAAATGCGACCTCGGGCTTAAAATTGATGCCGAGGTTATCTCTTCAGTTATCAAGGATACGGTCGTTTTATCCGCCAAATCAGGCGAAAACGCCGATAAAATCGAGCAAGCAATCCTTTCTGTGTCGGGGATGGACGGGCTAGACCCGACCTGCGCCATGATGACCACCGAACGTCAGCGTGACTGCGCCGAAAGGGCAAAATCCGCCCTTAATGAAGCCATTTCCACCCTCGAATTCGGGCTGACCTTTGACGCGGTAGGAGTAATGCTCGACGATGCAATAGCCGCACTGTGCGAGCTTTCGGGTGAAAGGGTTAGCGACAGTATCGTTGACGAGGTGTTTAGCACCTTCTGTGTAGGAAAATAATCGGTTTGCAGAGTCGAATTTTCACCAAACGCGATACTTTTTGTTGCAAACTGTAAATAAATGTAAATTATAATGTCAGGAAGGCATTTTTGAATGGATTATATTTCAGAAAAATATGACGTAGCCGTCATTGGCGCCGGTCACGCGGGAATCGAAGCCGCGCTTTCCTCCGCCAAGCTCGGCTGTAAAACCATAATTTTCACAATCAGTATGGACTGGGTGGGCAACTGCCCCTGCAACCCGTCGATTGGCGGCACGGCAAAGGGACATCTGGTGCGTGAGATTGACGCTCTCGGCGGCGAAATGGGAAAGGCAACCGACGCCACCCTCATCCAGTACCGCGTACTCAATCGCGGAAAGGGTCCTGCCGTGCATTCCCTTCGCGCCCAAATCGACCGACGCGAATACAGCGGATATATGAAGTCGGTGCTTGAAAAGCAGCCGAACCTCGACGTCCGTCAGGCCGAAATCACCGAAATCAATAAGCAGGACGGCGTTTGGCAGGTAAAAACCCAGCTTGGCGCAATCCACGAGGTAAAGGCGGTCATCATCGCGACGGGTACCTTCCTCGGCGGACGAATTTATATCGGTGACGTGTCATACGAAGGCGGTCCCGACGGAATGTTTGCCGCAACCGAACTTGCAAAATCGCTTAAATCTCTCGGTCTCCCCTTGCGCAGATTTAAGACGGGAACACCTGCGCGAATCCACCGCGCATCAATCGATTTTTCTAAATTAGAGGAACAGCCAGGGGACGAAATCACCGCTCCCATTTCATATTCGCATACCACTCCTCCGCAAAATAAAGCAATTTGCCACGTTACCTATACCAACGCGGAGACCAATAGAATAATCACCGAAAACATA
>JAFOCB010000142.1 GCA_017381515.1 Clostridia bacterium
GGATTTTTTTGCGCTTATTTGGCAAATCCTATTGACAAAAGCGTTCAAACTGTGTATAATGTAAATATACAGTTTTAACAGAGGTGATGACGTGAATATTTTAATCGACAACAAAAGCGGCGAACCGATTTATAATCAGATCTATTCTCAAATCAAGAATCAGATAATAAGCGGTGAACTGAAAGAGGATGAAATGCTGCCGTCTATACGAGGGCTTGCAAAAGATCTGCGCATCAGCTTTATTACTACCAAACGTGCGTATGAAGAGCTTGAAAAGGAAGGCTTTATTTACACCCTTCCAGCAAAGGGATGTTACGTTGCGCCGAAGAATGTAGAGCTTTTGCGAGAAGAAAATTTGAAAAAGATAGAGGAACATATTGAGCAGATAGCAAAGCTCGCCGCGTCCTGCAATTTGAGCCGTGAGGATATAGTTGAAATGATTACGTTCGGTATGGAGGAACAAGAATGAACGCACTTGAATTAAAAAAGGTAAGTAAATCCTTTTCGGGATTTTATTTGGATAACATAAGTTTTACTCTGCCAAGCGGTTGCATTATGGGGCTTATCGGTGAGAACGGCGCGGGCAAAAGCACCACGATAAAGCTTATCTTGGGTATGCTTCATAAAGATAGCGGAACAATTACGATACTTGGCAAAGACAATGGAGAAGATATTGCTCTTACCAAAGAAGATGTCGGTGTTGTAATGGACGAGGTTGGTATGCCCGAATGCTTGACGGCAAAGCAGATCGGCAATGTTATGAAGCATACGTTTCGTAATTGGAATGAGGATGAATATGTCCGACTTCTGCAAAAATTATCTCTGCCCGATAACAAGCCGTTTAAGGACTTTTCTCGCGGTATGAAGATGAAGCTCGGCATTGCCGTTGCTCTCTCCCACGGTGCAAAGCTGTTGCTCCTTGACGAGCCGACAAGCGGACTTGATCCTGTTGTGCGTGACGAAGTGGTGGATATGTTCTACGATTTTACAAGGGATGAAAACCACTCTATCCTTATTTCCTCGCACATCGTCAGCGATCTTGAAAAGCTCTGCGATTACGTGGCGTTTTTGCATAAGGGTAAACTTTTGCTCTGTGATGAAAAGGATATACTTTTATCTGAATACGGTATTATTCATTGTACGGTAGAACAGCTTTCGGAGCTTGATAAGGAAGTAATAAAATATAAAAAAGAAACGCCATACGGTGCAGAAGCTATCGTATCGAGAGAAGATGCGCCCGATGGCTTCAAGTTAAGCCCGATAAGCATTGAGGAGCTGTTCGTATTTATGGTAAAGGAGGCGAAATGATATGAAAGGGCTGTTATTAAAAGATTGGTATATGATGAAAAAGTATTGTCGGTATTATCTTTTCGTCAGTATCGGATTTATCATTCTTTCTATGATGAGCAGCGGAAATATGTTCTTCATTTTCTATCCTTGTTTGCTTGCCGGTATGATTCCTGTCAACCTCCTTGGATATGATGAGCGCAGTCGATGGACGGAGTATGTCGGTACATTGCCATATACCAAAACACAGATCGTATCTGCAAAGTATCTGATTGGCTTGTTCACTCAAATTGTTTTGCTGATAGTAATTGGTATCACGCAGGGCGTGAAAATGAGTATCGAAGGTAATTTCATTTTGAAAGAGTTTTTGGTGCTTACGATGCTCTTGCTGATAATGGCAAGCGTTCCATCATCGCTGACTCTCCCATTCGTTTTCAAATATGGAGTAGAAAAAGGACGCGGCGCGTACTATGTGATGATAGGCGTGGTGTGTGCAGGCAGTATTATCGCAACTACAATCTTTAAGGAAGGTCTGCAAAATGAAATTCAACTGAACGCCGTTTTGCCTATCGCTTGCCTTGTGGGTATCGGAATATATGTGCTTTCTTGGTATCTGTCTGTTGTGTTCTATAAAAAGAAAGAAATGTAATAAGCTTAGCCCTCGTTTCGAAAGGAGCGAGGGTTTCTTTTTTTGTCGTAATATGTCAATAAGTTTTCTTAACGATAATGAGAACCATTATTGACAAGGAGATAAATATATGCTATAATATAGAAAAATATTCCTACGGAGGAAAATAATGCTGACGGCAAATACGAAAATGCGGAACTCTGCTACCCGCAATAGTATATATCAATATCTCTGTGGCACGAAGGAGCATCCTTCCGCAGAAATGATTTTCAATGATCTGAAAGGCGACCTGCCGAACCTCTCGCTCGGCACGGTGTATCGAAATCTCAAACAGTTAGAAGAAATCGGAAGGGTTATCAGAGTAACAACCGTGGATAACCACGAAAGATACGATGCGAACTGTGAGGATCACGTTCACCTTGTTTGTGAGAGGTGTGGACGAGTCATTGACATTATGGATGCCGACATCAATGCTGCAAAGGCGGCTTGCAATTTGTCGGGCGGTGCAAAAATAAAACATATACAAATCGTTCTAAACGGAACTTGTGAAAGCTGTTCCGAGGAATAGCCGACTAACTCCTTTAGCAACAAATAAGCGCGACGGGCTTATTAAGGCTCGTCGCTTTTTTGCACCATAGAAGCCGTACTCTCCCATTCTACGATATGAGAATGAGAGTTAAAATATTCAAAGAGAAAAGAGATGAAAAA
>JAFOCB010000143.1 GCA_017381515.1 Clostridia bacterium
ATTGTCGGTAACTGTGCCGAGGTTTTCAGCGTGATGCTTATTGTATAAGTTCGCTTGACTCCGCTTGGTGCAGTGACCGTGAGGGTTGCGGTGTTTTCGCCGCTTTTAAGGTTGAATTTGCCCGTACCCGAAACTGTGGCGCCGGTTGTGTTCGATGTTTTTGCGTTTATTGTGACCGAAGTAACGCTATTCGATTGAATTACCAGCGAATAATCGTATGTGTATCGGTAAAAGGTCGGTGTAATTGTATATCCCGATACCGACAATGAGCTTAATAGGTTGTTGTTATTGAGGTCTCTCGTCGGCTTAACGCATGCCGTCTCGGGCATATTTTTATATACCGGAATGTAAAAAACGAGAGCCGAATTCATAACATCGTCGGTGTATGACGTCATCATTCTGGCCGCTTCGTTTGAAGGAGCAAAAACGTTTGTCATATACTGATGGAGGTAATATCCATTTCCACCGTCTGTTACGTCGAATTTCTGTAGATAGAGGGTATCCTGCTCCTTGCTAATATATCCCGAAGCGATGAAATTTGCACCACCAACGAGGGCTTTATACGGAGTGTCCCAGCCCTTTTTCTTTGCATAGGACGCACCGTTTACGTACATTCCTGCGGTATTGGTATCGTATGCGTTGATGTTAAAATAGTTGTAGTAGCCGCTGTATCCCGAAACAGTTCCGTGAGCGAGAGGATTGCCATTTGCGCCCTGTTCCTGCTTCAATCGGGAGGCGAGGTGATATGCGCTGACGTTTGCCTCGGTTGCCGCGGCCATAATTGCCTCTGCAAAAGAATCAAATTCATCATCGGGGTAGCCGTTAGCCATAAAGGTACCCTTGATAATATTATTTATGCCTGCCAATGTGTGATCCGGAACATAATTTAATTTTTCAAACTGGAATATATACTTTTTATCCAAAAAGTTTCGCGGGTCCATAGCCCAGCATACAATCTGCTCGGATGCCGCAACCCATTTTCCATCGAGTCCGTACCAAGTATTGTTGTCCCAGTCGAATGCATCCTTTTCGAATGATTTTTGTTCCGCGGGACTGCTTGCAGGGACGAGGTTGTATCCAACCTTACTTTCGTTTTTGATAACTGTGTTCCAGTCGGGAGTAATGTTTTGAGCGACGAATACCCATTCGGGATATTCGGCATGGAGGGCTCTTAACCCGTTCTTGTAACTTTCGGGGAATCCTTGCAAAGTGAGATACTGCTCAAACGAGGTATCCGACGAAATCAATGTTATGTACTTGGATGAAACGTAGCCGTTTGTATCGGCATACTGAATTTTGTACCATTTGGTACCACCGCTTTCGATGGTGTCGAGAATGGTGACGGTTTCGTTATTATACAGCTTTCCCAGCGAGGTTGCATCGGTTGATGCTTCGCTTCGCACATTGAGGTAGGAATCAACCTTTACAATACCTTTTTGCGTGTCAGCCGAAACGTTAAAGGGAACTATGACGGTAGAAACGATGATAGCAATAAGTATCATCGACAGCAACTTTTTAAGCTGTGTTTTCATCGCTTTCCTCCTTTTTTCATCATAATTCACATTTTATTATACTATATTTATGCTATTAAGTCAAACCGACAAATTATAGCACAAAAATTCGCGAAATAATGTATTTAATCTTTTATTTTGTGTAAAGTGACTCCTTGAATTTTTTGAGTAGCGCTTCACTGTTTTCCTTTGCGGCAAGCGTCTTTTTACCGCTACCCGAATCGGTGCCGTCGGTCAGACGTTTATAAAGCATCATGTCCTCGGTGACAAAGTCGTTGTAAACATTGTCGATAAATTTATCGAATTCTGTTCCGTGTAATTTGAGCGCCATTGAATCCTTTTGGTCGAAATTCTCGTCGGTGTCAAAGATATTACCGTTTTGGGTGAGATAGTCATAGTAATATTCGTCAGCGATAATGAGTATAGCTTCGCCCATTTGAAGCTCACTCATCAGAGTGGTCATATTTGCATTGTATTGGTCGTTGTCGCTGCCCTTTGTACAGTCCATTATGTGAACTGTGACTTCGCCGTCACCGTTTACGTCTTCGGCAAAATCTTTAAAGTATATTTCGACAGCCGCCCTAACGTCACTTGTCAGATATTTATTGGCGCAAAGGATAATTTTATAATCCGGCTCAACCTTTGACACGCATTGTGCCAGACCGAAAATGATGACAAAGCTAAAAAAAGCGGTGCATAAAATACCCGGTTTGTTGTGGTACCATTGATTTTCTACCCATTTGTACGCCTTGTACAGTTTTGGGTGCTTTTGCTCGTCTATGTTGATTTTAAAAAGTTTCTTTAATTTCATTTTTTTCACCGCCTAAAAAAGTACGTATATATTACTATTATCACTTATTTTTCGCTTTTTTTCAACAAAAAAATTGCCGCCATCATATAAAAACGAACAAAGCCCTCTTTTCATATCGAAAAAAAGGCTCTGAGTTATCTATTTTTTACGGGATAAAACCTTCAAAAATCGAGGAACTTCCGTGCTTTTCTACCTCGTCAAATTCATTTTTATCCTTGATTGTCCATACGTAAGTAGCCGTGCCAAATACCGATTTCAGTACCTTGAGAGTAAAAAGCTTTTTGTAATTCCACTTATCGTATGCAATAAAATGCGGTCGTGCAATCAGGTTTGAAAATAGGTTGCCGAGAAAGAAATTCAGCACCTTGCTTTTGGTAGCACCACTCGTTGCAAGCTGTCCACGTGCTACGTTTTTTCTGTGCTTTTTGAGCCACATAAGTACCCTCGGGTCAAACGATTCGATTAAATAATCTCCCTCGTATTTGTCCAGTAGCTTTAAGCAATTTTCGCATAGCTCGGCATAGTTATCGTCGGTTTTAAGTTCAATCAGCAGCGGCACCTGCCCGTCAACCAGTTCGAGTACCTCGGATAAAAAAGGCACCTGGTCGTTTGAGCCGAGTAGGGTGACTTTTTTTAGCTCGTCGGTGGTCATTTCGGTAACGAGTTGGTCTACACCTGCCGTCCTTTTCAGCGAGGTGTCGTGCATTACCACGATGTTTTTATCCTTTGTCAGATGCACGTCGAATTCAAAGCCGAATCCTGCCTTTATCGACTCGCCAAATGCGGAAATACTGTTTTCGGGTATGCCATTTTTTATATCGTGCAGTCCTCTGTGAGCGAAGTTGGTTTTTCTATGCTTTTCGACCATTTTGTTCTTTTTCATTGCGGGCAGAAGCATATACGCCGCGACCACAAAAATTATAACCGCGACCATTAAAATTACTACGCCCAAATTAGCAAAAAAGTATAAGTATTCCATTTATGATTACCTCTATCATTGTTGTAAAGTTTATATTGCTATGATTTAATCCTCGTCGAAAATTTCGAGTCCCTTTTTAGCGGTTGGTTTGTTGTCACCGTGTTTTACAAGTATCATCGTGATAAATGCAAGCGCGACAAAAACTGCGGCGTAGGGGAATAGTGATGTAAATTTCCAATTCATCAAAAATCCGCTTAAAACAGGGGTAAGCGCCTGTGCGCTCATACTTGCCGCATAGTAGTAGCCGGTGTATTTGCCGACGTTACCGCCTCTTGCCAGTTCGACAATCATCGGGTAGCTGTTTACATTTATGGTAGCCCAGCCGATTCCTGCCAGAGCAAATAATCCATTCATCAGCATAACCGAGCTTCCTGCACGCATAAACGCCGCGGCGGTGAAGGAAGCACAGAGCATAATAACTCCTGCCAAAATGGTCTTTTTTCGTCCGATTTTTGACGAAATGATACCGACAGGGAGATATGAAATTAGCGCGGCACCGCTAGCAATCATCAGCGTCAGATTATAGTCGAGGTTGAGCACCTTTCCTGCATAAACCGAGTATTTACTTGTAACTGCATTGTAGCCCATGTACCAGAAAACGACCGATAGCAGAATGAGAATGAGTGAGGCAAACTCCGATTTTGAAAGGTGTCTGTCGCCCGAATTTTCGTTGTCATCATCCTCGTCGATGTTGTATTTTGCGCTTTCCTCCTTCATTTCCTTAACGAATTTCGGTTCGTTGACAAATATGAGGAAAACACCGAGTGACGCGAGCATAATCAGCGCGATTATTATAAAGAATGGGGAATAGCTCATCAGCGCGTTTGATGCCTTTCCCGTGCCGAAAATGATGCCCAGAACGAGTACCACTATTGCACCCGCAGTACCCATCAGATTGATAACCGCGTTTGCCTTTGAGCGAAGCGGTTTTATCGTAACGTCGGGCATCAGCGCGACGGCAGGTGAGCGGAAAAGAGCCATCGACAGCAGTACAATCAGCAGCACCAAAACAAAGAAAGTAAGTGTAAGCGGACTTGCCATCGTTTGCTCCCAGGCGTATGCCTGTCGTGCAGGGATAACGTAGTTATTATAATCGGCGTTTGTGACTGTCTTTCCGTTTTCGTCGATGGTTTCGAGCTTTATTTCGGTGAATTCACTCTTTGAAAGCGTCACCTTACCCTCAACCTTTTCGTCGGATAAAACAAAGTATTCGCCGTCGGGAGTTTTGAGTGATTTTCCTTCTTGATTATCATAAACAACCGTGAGAGCTGCCTTGTCGGATGAAGCGGCGGCACGGATATTATCCAGCTGCATATAGTCGCCGTACGAAAGCACGATAAACATTACCGAAGCCACAACCGTACCGAGTATGATAAAGGGTGTGCGTTTACCTCTTTTGCCCTTGTGCTTGTCCGAAAGTGAGCCGAAAAGGGGAAGCAGAAACAGAGCGAGTATGTTATCAAACGCCATGATAACGCCCGAAAATCCTTGGTCCATACCGAATTTATCGGTCAGAATCTTCGGAATCAGAGTGTCATACGCCTGCCAAAATGCACAGATAAGAAAAAATGCAAATCCAACGAAAAACGTGCGCTTATAATTGAGCTTCATTTTTACTTCCTCCGTAAAAAATATTAGTTGTCGGAATCGTTTGAGTTATAAATGAAATATTTTCGCGCAAAGAAATTCCAAATAAATACGATAATCGTAGCGGCAATTTTGCCTATTAAATAATACTTGTCAGAGGGGATAAACGAGCCAAAAATCGCGTATCCGCTAACGTACGCGTCGAATAAATATATGATAAGCGTATTGAGTAACAGACCGATTACCGCAATAATCGAAAAGATTACGAATTCGGCAGTTTTGCTATTTACCTTTGCTTTTTTAAATACCCAAAATGAGCTTAAAATAAAGTTTACTCCAAGCCCGATTATGAATGCAGCAACCGATGAAAAAATCTTATCAAACGTAAATATTTCGACCATCAGCGCAAGCGCACCCATATCAACGACGGTCGCCACTCCACCGACAAAAAGTGAACGAAAAAACTGGATAAAGGTGCTGTCCGTCTTATCCACAAAAATTCGGTTAATAATCTCTTTATTTTTCAAACGAAACCCTCTTTTTATTTTAGTTAACATCATTGTACCATATATAAAATAAAAAATCCATTTATATTTGTTCAAAAGCGGGACGTGATTAAGTTGTTATTGAATGTTTTATATATGAGTGATAAAATAAATATAGTAAAATTTTAGGAGGAGGTAAAAATGTTCGATAATATAGGTCAAAAAATAAAAGGTTTATCAAATGCTATTTTTTCTATTTTAGCTGTGCTTGGAGCCGCTTGCAGCTTGATTGTGATGTTAACATCAGAGGGTATTATGGTACTTATTGGTTTGCTCATGTTTGTAATTATTCCGGCTTTAGCATGGGTATTGTCATTGTTGCTTTATGGCTTCGGTGAGCTTATAGAAGCTCAATGTGTTGCAACAGAGATTTTGTTAGATATTAGAGATAGTATTAACGAAAAATCGACAGTGTCGTCAGCGGATAGCATTAACGAAAAATCGACAGTGTCGGATTATTTAGTGAACAAAAATGAACTTTATGAGTACGAAAACTCACGATCAAGCGTTTGTCAAAATTGCAATACCGAACAACCCGATCACCGAACAACTTGCTGGAAATGTGGAGCAAATATAGTTGAATAATTACACACAAAAACAACACCGTGGCGAATTTCGTCATGGTGTTGTTTTTTAAAAAAAGAAATAGTTTGTGGGTTTAACTGATTAAAACTTGTCTTCATTAAAGAATTTCGTAATTGTGAATATTGCAGGAAAAAATGCTAAAATGCCCACAGAGAATACAAATCCTAATCCAACGCCTATTACAGCAGCTACTAAGTCAGCTACGCCGTAATAGGGGATAAATCCTCTTACAATTTTAAATCCGGTTGCGATTGATTTTAATACAAATTTCAGCATTTTTATCGGAGATACTGTCAAAGCTGAAATCCATCCTATAATAGCAAACACCATAACGAGTTTGTCTAAAAAACTTCCGCCTTCGGGTTCAAATATAAGTGCGATAGCAAATCCAATTGTAGTAATAAGGGGCAAAAAATATCTGGCGGCTAAAATAATTTCCAATACAGAAACTTTTCCATCGGCTGTAATTTTATCTCTTGCAGAAGGAGTTTTGATCTTTGCTGGTTCCTGTGCAGGCTCTACGACGATTTCTTCATTGATTATTTGAGTATCTGTGTTTTTTGTATTCATTTTAGACTCCTTTATATTTCAACTCGTTTTTATAGTAGGGAATGGTTACTATATAGGGCAAGAAAAAGACCATTCCAAATGATAACATTAGACCTATGCCAAAGCCGATTATTGCTCCAACTCCCAGAAACGGAAGTCCTATAATTGCACCGCTTACAGGTAAACCAATTATGCGTCCAATCATTTTTATAGGACACGCAATAAAACTGGATAAAACGCCAAATGCCCATATAGCGGCAATTATGTATCCGATATAATCAGGGACATTTATTTGTTCGGCGAATAAAAACAATATTCCCAATGAAGCAAAAAGCGAAGTAAAGCAACATACACAACGAATCTTGTATATTTTGTTAAGAGCTTTTTCTACCATGTCTCTTGCTTTTTTAAAGAAGCTTGGTTCACCGATCATAATTGGCTCTTGGTTACAGTCGTCCTCGACAATACTAGTTGTCGTTGAGTTTTGATTATTCACTTGCAGCGGTCTCCTGGAGCTTTTTCTCGAGAAGTTCTTGTGCTTTGGCTTCTACTAAATCCTGTAATTCTTTTTCCTTCTTTTCTGCTTCGAATTTGTTAACCAAATAACCGAAGTTTATCAAAAATTCATCCATTTCGGCAGGATTTTGATATGTAACAGTGCTGCTTAAAAGGCGTTTTTCTGCTTTACCCTTAGCGCCGCGCTTAATGGTAGTTTCATTAAATCTTGCGTATGGATTTTCGAGGAGTAAATGTGTTAAATATACGTCGCCTTTAACCTTAGGTGAGAATATGCCGTCCTTAAATTCTTCTGCTTTGAAAACGAAATCATACGACATTATTTTTTCGATTTCAAAAACAAAACTTCCACCTATTTTACAGAGATTATGTACAGCATCTACTTTAAAACTGCCGTACGAATATTCATCGGTTGCATTAAAGATAGGTTCGAGATTGTTAATGGAATTCTGCATGTATGCGTATAATTCCTTAAATTCATCGAGTGAAGTCTCTTTTGCTTTGAATTCGAATTCTGCGGGTATTGTATGTTTACATGAAGAACATATTTTGTGCCCGTCTCGCAATGTTGAGAAAAACATTGTTTTGCCTGTTTTTCCACAGTTGGTGCAGGTTATCTCCTGTGTAAAGTGCTTGTTGATAAATCCTTTAATTGAATCAGAAAATTTTGACATTTAATAGCCGCTCCTTAAATGCAAATATTTGAATTCGTTGTTTTTGACAAAAAAGTACAATTTTCTTGTTTTTTTAACAGAATTCACTAAAAATAATTATAATGTGCATTCAAATATTTGTCAATAATAATAATAAAAATCGTACATAATTGTAAACGAGAAATGAGTTATTCAAATTTTCGCATCACATTTTACGAGCAATGTTAAAGTGCGTTTGCACAAAAAAACGCCCTTCGACCTCGCGGTCATAGGGCGTTTGATTTTTATTCAGCCAACGGCTTCATTGTGGGGAGACGCTCAAAACGAGTTTGAAAAAGTGTTATAAGTTCTTATAACCTTTTATATCTTACCCTCACAAACCAACGAAACCAAACGAGTTCTTATATCTTCTTATAAGTTCTTATAATTTGGTTGAAATATGTGGTAAAATTGTGGTAAAATAATTTATATTAAAGGAGGGTGAATATATGCACCACATTTTGCCCGAAGAACAATTAATTGAATATGCAAAACCATACTTAAAAGCAAATGGCTTCAAGAAAAAGAACAAGCGATGGACGAAAGACATCGGAGAATTTACTCTTTGCTTTTATATTCAAGGCAGTTGCTATTCGAAAGAAAATTATTATATTCGACCTGGTGTTTTTGTCAATTCGTTGTTACCCACAGAATTGGTTTATGGGCATTGGATGACACAGATTGAGCAAACCACCCCCGAAAAGGTGTTGTGCGATTTTGAGCAATGGTGCGAAGAATGGACAAATAAGTCCTTAATCAAAGAACGTTTACTTGCCTTTATGGAATGGGAAGAACGAAACCCGTTGGAAAAACGGAGAGCCAAACTCGTTGATTATGAAGCAGACCCTGTTCCTGCCGATGAGTTTTTTATGGTTGATTTGAAAACAAAGCAATATATTCTCGATGAATTTTAACACCTGCCGTTACATACAAAAAGGACTATGACATTAAAAGTCATAGTCCTTTTTACTTAAACTGTGGTAAGAAGATTTTGAAAAGTTCTTATATCTTCTTATAAGTTCTTATAACTTGTTATTTAGTCCAAGGGCTTCATTGTGGGGAAGAGGAGAACGTCGCGGATGGATGCGCTGTCGGTGAGAAGCATTACGAGTCGGTCGATACCGAAGCCGAGACCGCCCGTAGGAGGCATACCGTATTCGAGTGCGGTAACGTAGTCGTAATCGACCTCTGCCTTGCTTTCGGGCTCCTCTGCCTTTTTAGCGGCAACCTGACGCTCAAAGCGCTCTTTCTGATCAATCGGGTCGTTCAGCTCGCTGAAAGCGTTACCGAATTCGGTTGCGTTGATGAAATATTCAAATCTCTCTGTGAAAGCGGGGTCGTTGGGCTTGCGCTTTGCGAGAGGACTGTTTTCAACCGGGTAATCGTAGATGAATGTCGGCTGAATAAGCTTTTCTTCAACGTACGCATCAAATAGCTCGGCGAGGACGGTACCCTTTGTAGCGTTTGCGGGCACTTCGACGTGCATTTTCTTTGCACATTCGCGAGCAGCGGCATCGTCGGCCCAATCATAATAGTCGCAACCGGAATATTTCTTAACCGCTTCGACCATTGTCAAGCGTTCCCAGTTGCCCATATCGATTTCCTTGCCCTGATATGTGATTTTCAAGCTGCCACAGATTTTTTCTGCGAGCATTTTATTCATTTCTTCAACGAGGTCCATCATACCCTGATAGTCGGTGAATGCCTGATAAAGCTCGATAGTTGTAAATTCGGGGTTGTGCTTTGTATCCATTCCTTCGTTGCGGAAGATACGACCAACCTCGTAAACGCGATGCATACCGCCAACGATCAGACGCTTTAAGTAAAGCTCGGTTTCGATGCGCAGGTACATATCCATATCGAGGGTGTTGTGATGTGTCTTAAACGGACGGGCAGAAGCACCGATTTCGAGCGGAACGAGAATGGGTGTATCAACCTCGGTAAAGCCCTTGTCATCGAGGAAACGACGAATTTCCTTGAGTATGCGCGAACGCTTTTCAAAAACGTCTCTAACCTCGGGATTTACGATGAGGTCAACGTATCTCTGACGGTAACGCAGGTCGTTATCGCGGAGACCGTGGAACTTTTCGGGGAGGGGAAGGAGCGACTTTGCGAGAAGCTCAATCGACTGTGTGTGAATCGAAATTTCGCCTGTCTTTGTGAGGAAAATGAAGCCCTCGACGCCGACAATATCACCGATGTCCCACTTTTTGAATGCGGCATAGTTATCCTCGCCGACGTCATCGCGGCGAATGTATGCCTGAATATTTCCCTTGCTGTCCTGAATGTTAAAGAAGCTTGCCTTTCCCATAATACGACGGCTCATGATTCGGCCTGCGAGCTTGACGGTTTTTTCATTAAAGCTGTCAAAGTCGGCCTTTATCTCGGCGGTGTAGTTGGTATAGTCATACTTTGTCTTAACAAATGGGTCGTTGCCTTCTTCTCTGAGGTTTGTGAGTTTATCACGGCGGATTTGTAGTACCTCGCTAAGCTCCTGCTCTGTTATGTTTGTGTCCTTGATTTCTTCCATTTTATCATGCACTTCCTTTACACTGAAAAAAGACGGGTGTATTTCAACCCGTCGTCAAAGCTTAATTATTTCGAGATTTCGAGAATTTTGAATTTAAGCTCTCCGGCAGGAGTATCTGCGGTAGCGGTTTGACCTACCTTTTTGCCAATGAGCGCCTTTCCAACGGGTGAATCGTTCGAAATGGTGCCGTTCATCGGGTCAGCTTCTGCCTTTCCAACGATGGTGTAGGTTACTTCTTCCTTCAATTCCTTGTCGAGAAGACGAACCTTCGAGCCGAGGTTAACCTTTGTGCTGTCGATGTTAGCTTCGTCGATAAGGGTATAGTTTTTGAGCATGGATTCGAGTTCGCTGATTCTGGCTTCAATGCGTGCCTGCTCATTTTTAGCTTCATCATATTCGCTGTTTTCCGAAAGGTCACCGAACGAACGAGCAATCTTAATCTTTTCTGCAACTTCTTTGCGAGTAACTGTGGTGAGAAGCTCGAGTTCTTTTTCGATTTTTTTGAGACCTTCTGCGGTGAGTGTAATGATTTTTGACATGGCGTTTTCGCTTCCGTTTCTCCGCTGTGCCGGCATTAAAAAAGTGTAGCAGCTTACGCACAGAATATTACCGCAACACCCAAAAAATTTTACGCAAATGAAGATTATGAATTCATAATCTTTTAGATTATAATAAAAAATTCAAATTATGTCAAGACAAATCCGTTCAACTATGGATTTAATATCCTCTTTTACTCCGTTTCGCTTCATGTAATCGCCCTTAATATTGCCCAATCGCTCGACGTTACACAGTTCAAAAAGCACACCTGCAAATTCAATTTTATCGATTTTTTCTGGGCAACCGTTAATAGTCGAAATGCAGTCGTCGTCAATGTGATAACATTCGTTTTTTGGCGCGAAAACCACCTTGTCGAGAGGTAAAATACCCTTTCCTTCGGGCGAAAAAATTACGCTGCATTTTGACTGAATATCTGCGCCGTTTGTTACTATCGGCGCTATCCCGAAAAGTGAAAAATATTCATTTGCGTATTCGTTATATTGCTCGATTTCGCTTGTAATTATGTAAACCTCTCTTGAAATATTCATCAGCGGCTCCAAGCAACCGCAAAACCTACAATCCAAATCGACGAAAGCAATCGAAATTATCCGCTTATATTCTGACGCTTTTGCTAGAATGGATAGTATGGTATTTATCTCGATATGCTGTCTATATCTTGTCGCGTCAAAGAGGTGAATTAAGCCGTTATCAGTAATGTTTATGTCAACCTGTTTTATCGTCGGTCTGCCCTTTATCGCGGCGCATATTTTATCATAATTCAGTCGGTTTCTTTTTGCCCGTACGCTTATAATTTCATACCCGAAATCGCCACAATTTACACGCTTTATTTTCGGTTTGCGAAAGGTCGCACCTCCACGCCGCCTTTTTCCTTCCTCGACCAAAAGAACGCAAAACAATTTTACCTCACACTCCACCATTTTTATAGCAAAATATATGATTTTTCCGTCCATTTAATTCGGGTGCAATTTACTCGGCTTTACAAATTGGGAAAAGTATAGTAAAATATATAGAATTAGTAATAAATTGGAGGTGGAGTTATGTCGTCACCGCTTGCCGACCGCATACGTCCGTCGTCGCTTGACGAGGTTGTAGGTCAGCATCATCTGGTCGATAACGGAAAGGCACTTCGTCGAATTATCGAAAGTGGAAAAGTGCCGAATTTGATTTTCTACGGGCCATCCGGCGTGGGAAAAACTACCCTCGCTCGAATTATCGCCAATAAAACCAATCGAAAGTTGCATATACTGAATTGCACTACCGCATCGACAAAGGATATTCGCGATATAATCGGCGAAATAGGTACCTTTTCAGCCATCGACGGAATACTCCTTTATCTCGACGAAATCCAGTATTTTAACAAGCGTCAGCAACAGAGTTTGCTTGAACATATCGAAAACGGGAATATCATTCTCATCGCATCCACTACCGAAAATCCGTATTTTTATATTTACAATGCGATTTTGTCCCGCTCCACCGTTTTCGAGTTTAAGCCGGTTGACGTAAGGGATATTGAGTTTGCCGTAAGACGTGCCGTGGACTTTTTAAGCAACGAAAGCGGTAAAAAAATCGCAATCGAGGATGAAGCGGTCAGCGTGATTGCTTCGGGCTGCGGCGGAGACGTGAGAAAATCACTTAATGCCGTCGAGTTATGTTCACTTTGTATTGCAAATGATGAAAACCCGATAATCACGTCCGAAATAGCCGCCCAGCTTTCTCAAAAAAGTGCTATGCGATACGACCGTGACGGAGATGCGCATTACGATATTTTCTCCGCGTTTCAGAAATCGATGCGTGGCTCCGACCCCGATGCAGCCCTGCATTATCTTGCTCGACTGCTCGAAGCAGGCGACCTTGCAGGTGCCTGCCGCCGCTTAATCGTTTGTGCCAACGAGGACGTTGGACTCGCTTATCCGCAAATCATCCCGATTGTAAAGGCGTGCATTGATTCGGCATTTCAGGTCGGATTGCCCGAGGCGAGAATACCGCTTGCGAATGCGGTAATCCTCGTTTCCACCGCACCAAAGTCGAATAGTGCAATTTGCGCGATTGATGCCGCGCTTGCCGACATTCGCGCGGGAAAAACGGGTCCGATTCCCGACAATTTACGCGATGGTCATTATGGCGGAGCGCAGAAGCTCGGTCACGCGCAGGGTTACGTTTATCCTCATTCCTACCCAAATCATTATTATAAACAGCAGTATTTGCCGAATGAAATCAAAAATGCGGCATACTATACTTATGGAGATAATAAAAATGAACAAGCGTTTAAAGCATACTGGGACGCTGTGAAAAAGAGGGGCGAGGACTAAACTAATGAATATCGCGGTATCAAGGCAACTGATTTCGTTATATCGATTTTGGCTCTGTGTTATGTTGTCGGTTGATGCCTTTATCTGCGGTATTCTTTCGGTATATTCCTTTTACATTTGTTTGGCAATAATGGTGGTATCGACTTTGTCTGCCGCCTTTATTGCCTTTTTTTATATTCCGCGATATTTTCGCTCATATCTTGTCGAAATAACCGAAACTGCGCTCATTGTCAAACGCGGAGTTTTTATCAGCCGAAGGTATATTTTGCCCTGTCCGCGAATGATTTATTTTGACCGCAGTCAAAATGTTGCCGACCGCATATTTGGTCTTTATTCGGTGAGGGTTCACGCCGCCCGAGCAAAGCTTACCATTCCGGGACTTTCTCGAAACGAGGCACTTAAACTAACCATGCTTTTATCGGGAGAGAGCGAGAAATGAGCGAAGAAAAGAGAATCAAAACCCATCCTTTAATGATATTCAAATTTACCCGACGCTATATTTTCATTTTGCTTTTACCACTTGTGAGAAGCTTGTTTA
Organism: Clostridia bacterium; assembly: GCA_017381515.1. Classification (GTDB taxonomy): domain Bacteria; phylum Bacillota; class Clostridia; order Oscillospirales; family Acutalibacteraceae; genus UMGS1976. The sequence continues at coordinate 13,711 of JAFOCB010000143.1, forward strand.
ACTATGGCACAACCGGTGTACTGTCCAATCTGGTCATAACCGAGCTTATTTTGTCCGCCCTTATAATTGCGGTTTCGGTGCTCCGATGGCTTTCATTCACCCTTACACTCCATGCCGATAGTATGGCGGTCGATTACGGACTTTTTGTCCGCCGTCATGCAGTTATTCCGCTTTCAAAGGTGTCGGTACTATCGATTATAAAGGGGCCCGTGCTGTTTCTTTTTGGTGCCGTGTCAGCTCGGCTTGACACCGACTCGGGCAGGGGAGAAAAGGCGGATTTCGAAATCTATCTTGGTTTAAAAAATGCCGAGCGACTTTTATCCGTCGTAGGTGATGAAAAGAGGGGTGATGTGCGTTATCGGTCGCGAATTGGAATGGCGGCAATAATGGCTATTGCTAATGCATCGGCACTAACCGGACTAATTATTTTAGCCCCTGCGATAAAGCGACTGGGCGAAATTCTCGGTCGTCAGATAAATAACGATTTGCGCGACACACTTAGCGTTGCATCGGCTTTGTTAGGAAGAATTGTGCCGCCTGCTGCGACCATAATTGCGGTGATTTTCGTCAGCGGCTTTGCCGTTTCGTTCATACTTTCGTTTATCAAATACACCCCGTTTAAGCTCTACGACTCGCGACGAAAAATTACCATAAAGCACGGGTTTATTTCTTACCATACCACCGAAATTGCGAGAGAATATATCAATGCCGTGATAATAATTGTGCCTCCGATAATGCGACTTTTACGCTTTTGCTGGGTGGGCGTTTCGTCGGCGGGTTACGGCAAAAAAAGGGGAGAGAGCGAGGTTGTTTTACCCGCGGTGAAACTACGGGAAGCGAACGATTTTCAGCTTCGCATTTTTGACATCGCGGTAAAGGAAAAATACGACCTTTTCTGCCCAAAACGCACCATGAAACGAGCGGTGATTTTACCTCTTACGATGCTCATTTTGAGCGTATTGCTCGAGGTTTATCTGATAAATATTTTTCACCTTTTTAGCGGGATGATCGTGCTTATTATGAGCTTCATTCAGCTTGTTACCCTCTATTTTCTGTCGGTGAGGGTGGATTATCAAAGAAATGGCGGCGTTAGTTTTTATGATGGGGTTGTAATGGATTCCTACCGCCGCCTTACCCTCAAAAAGCTGCGTGTAAAAAGGGACAAAGCGTGTATGATAAAGATTTCGCAAGGTCCTTTTGAGCGAAAATATGACGTTGTCAGAATGGCGGTAACCGTCCGTTCACAACGTCCGCTCACCCTTAAAGCCGTAAATTTGGATAAAAAAGAGGCGGAGAAAGCAATTAAGAGATATTTTAAATCGCAAAAACCTTGAAATTTTGACCAATAATGATATAATAAATTTTATATTAAGTAATTTAGTCGGAGGAATATCAATGGGTGAAAAATTCTATATAACTACCGCAATAGCATATACGTCACGAAAGCCGCATATCGGCAACTCGTACGAAATCGTAATGACCGATGCCATCGCAAGATATAAGCGTATGCAGGGGTATGACGTATATTTTATGACGGGTACCGACGAACACGGACAGAAAATCGAGGAATATGCCAATGCGGCAGGCGTAACGCCAAAGGAATACGTTGACAAGGTAGCGGGCGAAATTCGCGAAATTTGCGACCTGCTCAATACTACCTATGATAAATTTATCAGAACCACCGATTCCGACCACGAAAAGACGGTACAAAAGATATTTAAAAAGCTTTATGAGCAGGGCGATATTTATAAATCGGAGTACGAAGGACTTTATTGCACACCATGTGAATCCTTCTGGACACCGAGCCAGCTGGTTGATGGAAAATGTCCCGACTGCGGACGTGACGTACATGCCGAAAAGGAGGAGGCATACTTCCTTCGCCTCTCGAAGTATCAGACTCAGCTCGAAAAGTTTATCGAGGAAAACGAGCATTTTATTTACCCCGAAGCCAGAAAAAAGGAAATGCTCAACAATTTCATAAAGCCGGGATTACAGGACCTTTGCGTTTCGCGTAATTCGTTCAAGTGGGGAATCCCTGTCGATTTCGACCCCGAGCATGTTGTGTACGTTTGGATTGATGCCCTTTCAAACTATATCACGGGTATCGGCTACGACCCCGACGGCTCGTCCGAAATGTACAAAAAATATTGGCCTGCCGACGTTCACATTATCGGAAAGGATATTGTCCGTTTCCATACGATTTATTGGCCGATTATGCTTATGGCTCTCGGTGAGCCCTTACCGAAGCAGGTTTACGGTCATCCGTGGCTCCTTTTCGGCGAGGATAAAATGTCAAAGTCGCGCGGAAACGTTATCTATGCCGACGAGCTTTGTGCCCGTTTTGGCGTTGACGCGGTCAGATATTATTTACTTTCCGAGATGCCTCATGCCGCCGATGGTGCCATTACTTATGAAACGATTATCGAGCGATTTAATTCCGACCTTGCCAATACCCTCGGTAATCTCGTTAACCGCACAATCGCGATGCAGAACAAGTATTTTGACGGCGTAATTCAGTCGGCTGATGTGACCGAAGAGATTGACAACGAGCTTAAAAACGTTATTAAAAAGGCGGTTTCCGACGTCGAAAAGTACATTTCCGAATATCGTATGGCCGACGCTGTCGAGGCGGTAATGAATATCGCTCGTCGTTCGAATAAATACATCGACGAAACTGCACCTTGGGCACTCGCAAAGGACGAGGAAAAGAAATCGCGACTCGGTACAGTACTTTATAACTTGTTAGAGAGTATTCGAGTAATTGCTGTGCTTCTATCACCCTTTATGCCCTCAACCGCCGACGAAATTTTTGCCCAGATGAACTGTGACGAACACAGCTACGAATCGGTGGCAAATTTTGGCGGGATCAAGGTGGGAACAAAGGTTGGCGAAGCAAAGCCCCTTTTCTCACGCATCGATGCCGAAAAGATGCTCGAAGAAATTCATGCCGAAATCGAGGCGAAAAAGGCCGCCGCAGCAAAAGCGGAGGAGAATCTCATCACATTACCCGAAATCAGCATTGACGATTTTGCAAAGGTTGAGCTTCGCGCGGCAAAAATAACCGCCTGCGAACCTATTAAAAAGGCGAAAAAACTGCTCAAACTGACACTCAACGACGGCACAGGTAAGCCGAGAACGGTAGCTTCCGGAATAGCTAACTACTACACTCCCGACGATCTGATTGGAAAGACGGTCATCGTCGTAGCCAATCTCAAACCTGCCGTACTCTGCGGAGTCGAAAGTCAGGGAATGATTCTCGCTGCCGATACCGCTGACGGAGTAAAGGTTGTATTCCTCGACGGAGTAGAACCCGGCTCAAAAATCAGATAAAAAATAAAATAAGCGGCACTGTGTTTTGTACTATGCACAGTGCCGTATATGTATAATAATGAGGAAAAAATAATGATTATCGATTCATTTGAAATACCCGAGCTTGCCGCCGACGAGCGAATTTTCGATTCGCACGCTCATTATGACGACGACTCGTTTGATGCCGACCGCGATGCCCTTTTTGCCGATTTGGAAGGGTTTGGCGTTTGCGGAATAATCAATAACGGAAGCAGCTTTGAGCTGTGCAAAAAAGGGCTCAAATTAGCCGAAAAATACAACTTTTTATATCAGGCGGTGGGAATTCATCCCGAGTTTGCCGCCGATGTTTCGGACGCTGAATTTGCCGAGCTGGAATCCATGCTTGATAACAAAAAGGTGGTTGCCGTTGGTGAAATCGGACTCGACTATCACTATGACGACGGCCCATCGAAAGAGGTTCAGCACGAGGTTTTTATCCGTCAAATCGAACTGGCGCAAAAGCATAATTTACCTATAATCGTCCACGACCGTGATGCCCATGCCGACGTACTCGAAATTCTAAAAAAATATGGACCAAAGGGCGTTGTCCATTGTTATTCGGGTAGCGTTGAAATGATGAACGAAATTCTGAAAATCGGTATGTATATCGGAATGACCGGTGTAGTTACCTTCAAGAATGCGCGAAAGGCGGTAGAATGTATGGAGGAGATACCTCTCGACCGATTGCTTATCGAAACCGATTGTCCGTATCTTGCTCCCGTGCCGTTTAGGGCAAAGCGCTGTAACTCCTCGATGATTACCTTTACCGCCGAAAAAATTGCCGAAATAAAGGGCATATCCCGCGCGGAAGTCCTTGCCGCAACCCGCGAGAACACAAATTGTTTGTTTAATCTCAATCGGTGAACTATTAAAAAATAATGAGTCGCATTTTTAGGGACTGAAATAATAAAAAAAGGCAGAAACGAAATAATCGTTTCTGCCTTTTTATACGTAAACCCGTATATTACTTGTTATCCAAATGTTTTTTTGCTTCTTCAGCAGAAATTTCCTTCATGATCTTGCCGCAACATTTAATGCCGCAGTTTTCGCAAGTGCAGTCGATAAGTACCTTAACCATTGCACCGCATTTTTCGCAAATTACGATTTTATCCATTTTATCACCTCCTATTGATTGAATCTTTTGAACAAGCTGATTAGCTCATCAATAGAATCAAAATTGCCGTTTTCCAAATCGTTTGCAATACACGTATATAGATGGTTTTCTAAAATGTGCGTAGACAAACTTTTAATGGAATTTTTGACAGCAGACAGTTGAATTAATACGTCATTACAATAAGCGTCATTTTTAATCATTTTATTTATTCCGTTAATTTGACCGCTTATTCTGTTTAACCTATTGATTATCAGCTTTTTTTCTTCGGGACTTCTTTTAGTTTTCTTGTTGCAACAATTATTATCCATAATCCACCTCTAAAAACATCATATACCCTACAGGGGTATATTGTCAATGAGGGGGTATATTAAAAAAATAAAAAAAGCTGTGCGGGATTTCCACATAGCTTTTTTAATGTTATTTAGAGTATAATCCTTATTCG
>JAFOCB010000144.1 GCA_017381515.1 Clostridia bacterium
CTGCATATCCAAGCACCCACCATAAATGTGGGAAAATATCTACAAAATTTCCTGCAAGAATTGCTCGCTCCATATCAACGGCATGAGCAAACGGAAGCAAATATGAGACATTCTTAAACGCTCCTCCTACAAGGTCAAGATCAAACCAAATGCCTGACAACCAGGCTGAAAGGTTCGTAAGCAAAGCACCGCAAATTCCGCCAACCTGCTTATCATTCAATACGCTTCCGCAGAGGAGCCCCAAGGCAATGTAGAGTATAGAAACGGGGATGATAGATATAACAGCATATATAATATTTATCGTAATATCAATTCCAAGAATGATTGCCGCAATATAACAAATAACACTTTGAGCAATTGCAATCGGAATAATAGGTAGCGTATAACCGAGTATGAAATCAACTGAAGTCAGCGGTGTAGTATATAAGCGTTGAAGTAACGAACTGCCTCTGTCTTTTGCAATAATGGTCGCTGAAAACAGCGTCATAAATGAAAGACCGAAGATTGTAATACCGGGAGTTAAATGTTGTATTTCAAATAGCTTTACAGGAATATTCGCCTGTATTGCACTAAGCAACAAAATCAATACAAGAGGAAAGCCAAGACCAAATGCCAAATTTAGAGGATCTCGAAGTATTTCTTTAGTATTTCTGCCTGCAAATGTCAGCATTCTCATTTTGCTACCCCCTTAACGATACGAACAAAAGCCTGTTCAAAATTATCTGTCCCCGCTGTTTCTTTGATTCTCTCAGCGGTATCACAGATAAGGAGTTTACCATCTTTCATAATAGCTATACGGTCAGACAGGGCTTCTGCTTCTTCCATATAGTGCGTTGTCAGAATAATCGTAACCTTCCCTTTGAGAGAACGGATCAAATCCCACAGATCACTTCGAGCAAGCACATCGAGCCCGAGCGTAGGCTCATCAAGGAATAAAATCTCCGGCTCGCTTATCAGTGCCATAGCGATGCTCAACCTACGTTGCCAACCGCCTGACAGTTTTCCTGCTTTTTTCTTGATAACAGATTCAAGTCCGAGCAATTCGGTCAGTTCTGCGATTTTTGTATTTTGTTTGTTCTTTGTAAAACCGTGAACACCGCACATTAACTCAAGGTTCTCTCGAACTGAAAGACCTGGCGCAACCGCAGTTTCCTGCGGAGAAACGGCTATAAGCGATTTCACGGCGGCAGTATCTTTACAAATGCTTTTTCCGTTAAGAAATGCATCTCCGCTTGTGGGCTGCGTAAGACAGGACAACATTTTTATAGTGGTTGTCTTGCCTGCACCGTTTACGCCGAGCAGAGAAAATAATTCGCCTTTGTGCACAGATAAACTAAGGTTATCCACCGCAACCACATCTTTATATTTTTTGGTTAAACCGTTGATTTTGATAGCATCCATAGTTTATCCCTCCGTATCATATTGCTTTTTCAAGCCTTGATATACATCCGTAAGCATTTTACTTATAAGTTCCCAATCAAAATTATAATATCCTGTTGCTATCATTGTTGCGATACCGTGAACATACGTCCACATTTCCAAATGGAACAGCTTCGCATCCGAACCTTCAAGGCCTGTGTTATTGTGAACAATAGTCTCCATTTTGTCGGTGAGTTCTGACCCTTCGGAAATTGCTTCATCTGATCGATCACACATATATAAAAGCTTAAACAATTCTTTTTCTTCTTTTGCAAATTGGATATAAGCCATACCATTCGCTTTGTATGTAGGGAACTCTCCACTTTCTACCTCTCTCTGCATATACTCTTGGCATAATATATCCGCTTTTTTTGCAACTGCAAGGCGTAGTTCGTCCATAGTTGCAAAGTTGGAGAAAACCGGTTGCGTAGAACAGTTTAACACAGAAGCAACCGTTCTTGCGTTAATTGCTTGTGCTCCGCTTTTTCGAACAATATCAACTGCGGCCTTTACAATATCTTCTTTTGTCACTTTAACTCTGGGCGGCATAATGCACCTCCATAATATAGTTGTTGTTATATATCGCTTGATATTTTATCACTTTAGCCATTAAATGTCAATTGGTTTTGCAAAAATATCAAAAATAGCGACAGAGAGGTGATTATTCTCCCTGCCGCTGTTCGTTGTTAGGGGTAAATCATATCGTGGTTTACGATTTCTGTGGCTCTATTGCGGATATTATTCATTCGAGCAACCCACTCCATTTGATTGTC
>JAFOCB010000145.1 GCA_017381515.1 Clostridia bacterium
GCTACCCTCATCGCCGCTTCATTTGTTTCAATGGCATTTTTCGGCTTTAAGGGCATAGTAGGCTAAGGAGGTAGTGAGAAATGATTGAAAATATTCTTGTTGCCCTTCTGATTGTAGCTTCGGTAGGAATAGTATGTGCAGTATTGCTTGCGCTTGCATCTCACTTTTTACACGTCGAAGAAGACAAGAAAATGCTCAAAATTCGTGAATGTCTGCCGGGTGTAAACTGTGGTGCTTGCGGATATACCGGTTGCGACGATTATGCCAAAGCACTCGCTAACGATAACGTAAAAACCAACCTTTGTATTCCCGGCTCCGACTCGGTAGCTGCCGAAATAGCCGAAATTCTCGGCGTAGAAGCCGAGGACGTTATCGAAATGATTGCACACGTGCGTTGCAACGGAAACTGTAACGTAACCACCAAATTTGCCCACTATCAAGGTATAAACTCCTGTGCCGCGGCAATGATGGTTTACGGCGGAATATACGACTGCCGCTATGGTTGTCTGGGCTGTGGCGACTGCGAAAAGGTATGTCCGTCAAATGCAATTTGCGTTCATAATGGTGTTGCTCACATTAATAATAAGCTTTGTGTCGGGTGCGGTCTCTGTGCAAAGCAATGTCCGAAAAACATTATTGAAATTTTCCCGCAGGTTAGCAGAGTCGCAGTTATGTGTAACAACACATTGAAAGGTGCTGTTGCCCGTAAGACCTGCAAAAACGCTTGTATCGGATGTAAAAAATGCGAAACAGTATGTCCCTCTGATGCTATAAAAGTTGAAAATAATCTCGCCCACGTTGACTATTCAAAATGCTCGAATTGCGGAAAATGCGCTGAGGCATGTCCGACAAAGTGCATCAAGCTTCTGGAGCCGATATGCTGAAGTCGGATGGGTTAAAAAAGGGCAAAAACGACCTGATTTTAGTTGGTATCATTTTATCGTTATCACTTGTTGGATTTTTGATTTTCAAGCTGACGATGAAGGATGGAAACCGTATTTCAGTTTCTATAAACGGTGAAGAAAAATATTCATATTCAATCACCGATAATGTAGAAACTGATATTATCACGGGCGATAATGGTGAAAATAAAAATGTTCTCATTATAAAGGACGGAAAAGCATATATAAAAGGTGCCACCTGCCCCGATAAAATTTGCGTAGGACATCGACCGATTTCAAAGGATGGTGAAACCATTGTATGTCTGCCGCATAAAGTCGTTGTTTCAGTAACCGAAGAAAAATGATAAACGGAGAATAATATGAAAATCGAAACAAAAAATATAACCGTAATGGCGCTTTTTTCTGCGGTGGCAATTATATTCTCCTATATCGAGGCGATTTTGCCGCCAATTTGGTCGGCAATCCCGGGAATAAAGGTTGGTCTGGCAAACATTGTTACGGTTACCCTACTCTATAAATTCTCGATAAAAGAGGCATCAATAGTCGCCTTTATCAGAATAATTATTATCGCGCTACTATTCGGAAACGCAATGACGCTGATTTATAGCATAGCTGGATTTGTATTAAGCGTAGCAATTATGGATATATTAAAGAGGACGAACTTGTTTTCAACAGTAGGCGTCAGTATTGCAGGCGGTGTTTTTCACAATCTGGGTCAAATTATCGTTGCGATGCTTTTGCTTCAAACAAAAGAAATTGGCTATTATATGATTGTTCTCGCAATTACCGGAACTGTCGCAGGTATCCTGATTGGAATTGCAAGCAACTTGATGCTCAAATACAGTAACAAGCTTCGCTTATAATATATATTGACTATTTTTTAACAATATGGTAATATAAAGCTATCCCCAAATTATACATTAAAGGAGAAAGAAATTATGAAAAAGTTTCTCTGCTTGGTCCTCAGTATCATTATGGTATTCTCACTCACCTGTCTTGTCGGTTGCTCTGATAAGAAAGATGACACAACCGA
>JAFOCB010000146.1 GCA_017381515.1 Clostridia bacterium
ACCCATTCAAATCGGGTATCGCCATACATATCGGTCGGTCTGATTGGGCCAAACCGCTTTTCATATTCCGCCCTCAAAGCACGGGCTTTTTCCTCGTATTTTCGCATCGACATCAATGCCGCTCGGTCGTTGGGATGGGTGTCGAGGTAAATGTGCATTTCCCAAGCGGCAAACTGTGCGCTCGAAAGTCGGCGCATAAGCATATCCTTTTCACTCATCTTTTTGCGCCTCCAAATCCTCTGTGAAATGGCTTATCAAGGTCAGGAAAGAGGGTACCCTGACATAGCGCATCCTCCTCGGAATAAACTGTATTCAGTTCCTGAAGCGGAACGTACGCCATAGCCAAAACTGCATTTTTTATAGGTTGAGCGCCTTCGGTTGCGGATAACATTTCACAATCAAAGGCGTCGGTATAACTACTTTTGTTCAACATATTCAGCCTCTTTTCAAAGCTTATTCAGTGTGGTTTATAGTCATAGACAAACCTCTATACAATATATGTTCATGTCGCAATTTTGTTAACACACTTGACAAACCAACTTAATAAAAGTAAAATTACAGTAGAAATTCATTTCAAGGAGAACTATTATGAAAATTAAATCAACATATCAGCTTCGCGAAGTAGCAGGTGAATTCATGGTTGTCAGCACAGGTACCGACGAAAACGCCTTTAACGGCGTAATTATGCTCAATGGCACAGGCGCTTTTCTCTGGAAATTGCTCGAAAATGGCGCTGAAAGAGACGAGCTGATTGCCGAAATTTTAAAGGAATACGAAGTTGACAAAGCAACCGCTACAATCGGCGTTGACGATTTTATCGCTGATATTAAAAAGGCAGATTTATTTGAATAATATTTTAAGCATACAAAAAAGCCCGTCAATTGATATGCACCCCAAAAGTTAGACACTTTTGGGGTGCATATTTTTATGGCAAAAAAGGGACAAAAACAGAAAAAGTATAGGGCAGAATTCAAAACAGGTGTTATAATGGATATGCGAGAACACCGATTGAGTTATCACAAAACAGTACGCAAGTATGAATTAGGCAATGATAAGCAAGGCGGCGCCAGATTGATGCTTCAAAGGTGGGAACGCATATTTTGGGAAAAAGGAACCGAATGCTTGATGAAATAGAGACGAGGCAGGAACAATACCAACGGAAAGTGTGGACGCCCACCAAAACTTGAACCAAAGGTAGAAGAAGATCTTATCGCTGAGAACCAAAGGCTTAGAATGGAGATTGAATACTTAAAAAAACTGAGTGCCTTAGTTCTTGCGGAAGAGCAAAAGAAAGGCAAAAAGCGTTCATAATTGCTGAACTAAGGCAAAAGTATCCGCTCAAAGATTTGTTAGAGCTTTCCGGGATAGCAAGAAGCACGTATTATTACTATATAAAACAGAAGGATAAAGACAAATACGAAGTGAAAAACAAGATATAATAGTAATTTACAACACTCACAAAGGTAGGTATGGTTACAGACGAATTTGCTCCGAATTAAAGGCTAAAGGTTATCCAATTAACCATAAAACCGTGTTGAAACTGATGAAATCCCTTCATTTGCGGGGTAAGCAAAGCAAAAATGGTAAATACCATTCTTACAAAGGAAAGGTAGGCAAGGTAGCGGACAATCTTCTGAAAAGAGATTTTCATGCTGATAAACCATTTAAAAAACTAACAACAGATGTTACAGAGTTTAAGATCGGTGACGAAAAGGTGTATCTTTCGCCGGTTCTCGATATGTTCAACCGAGAAATTATATCTTATTCTATTTCTACAAGTCCTAACTTGCAGCAAGTTAGAGATATGTTGAATGGATTATTTGCCAAACTTCCTACCGACGCACGACCTTTGTTTCACTCTGATCAAGGTTGGCAGTACCAACATGCCGAATACCAACGGCTTCTTGCTGAGCATAACATTACGCAAAGCATGTCCCGAAAAGGAAACTGTATGGATAACGGCATAATGGAAAACTTCTTCGGCAGACTGAAAGTTGAGATGTATTACGGCGAAAAATTTGAATCCCCTCGGGGATTCATTGAAAAGTTGGAAGAATACATACATTACTACAACAACGAGAGAATCTCTCTCAAACTAAAAGGAATGAGCCCAGTTCAATACCGAGCTCATTCACAAGTAATTTAATATTTATTTTTGTCTAAACTTTGGGGGTTCACTTCATAATGCGGCTTTTTTATTTTTCATTTTTTCAATTATCCGTTTGAGCCGAGAGTAACCGAAAGACTACTCTCTTTTCCATTACGATAAATTCCCACAGTAACGGTGTCCCCTGCTTTATGACTATTTATCGCGCTGACCAAATCATTGTAGCCGGTTATTTTATTCCCGTCAAATGAAACGATAATGTCGCCGCTTTTAAGTCCTGCTTTTTCGGCAGGTCCACCTTCGGTAACAGAGGAAATATATGCGCCGCCGGTAAAGTTGGTGTTAATTTCGACACCGAGATAAGCGGCTGAATTGGAAGGAGTTCCATCCATACCATTTTCGATAATATCATTACAAATATCAACGACTGTGTTTACGGGAATGCAGAATCCCATTCCCTCGTATCCCGTAGCAGAAATCTTTACATTCGGTACACCTACAAGCTGTCCCTCGACGTCAACGAGAGCTCCGCCCGAGTTTCCGGGATTGATTGCAGCATCGGTCTGGATAAGTGACATTGTAACCGAGTCAACCGACAACTTTCGGTCGAGACCGCTGATAATTCCGCTTGTAACCGAGCCCGCAAATTCAATTCCACCGGGATTTCCGATTGCAATTACGGTTTGACCTATTGCAAGCTTTGACGAATCGCCGATTTTGATGGCAGGGAGTCCTGACTTATCAATCTTTAACACCGCAAGGTCAGCGGCTGAATTATATCCGACTACCGAAGCAGGAATAGCATTTTCATTATCATCATTGAGATAAACTTCAACCTTTGCGTCAACTGTACTTGATGAATAAACTGCTGAAATTACATGATAGTTGGTAATAATATATCCATCGGTTGAATATATAACGCCCGAGCCGTAGCTGGTCGATTCATAAACCTGATTGCCGCCATAGTATCCAAAGAATGGCGAATAAGAATTACTCTGTACCTTTGTCGTAACTTCGATACAAACAACACTCGGTGTAACCGCGGTAGCAACTGCTTCAACCTGCGACATTTCGACGGTTGACTGAATGATTGTAGTTTCGTTGGTTGTAGAATCATTATTAAGCTTGGCTGTATTCACCTTAAGAGTTGCGGCAATAGAAACCGAAACAATAGCGGTAATAATTGCAGTAATAGCCATGCAAAGAATTACCGTTCCGATTGTAACGGGACGCGGCTCCTTTTTCTTCACCGGTGCAACAGACGGCTGCGAATAATTAGTTGCAGGTCGAGTATAATTATATCCACCGTTTGAGTAGCCACCATTTGAATATCCGCCATAACCATTATAGTTTGATTGATTAGTTTGGTTATACTGCGGCTGACGCGACTGATAGGTGTATTGCTGATGGGTCGGCTGCTCATTAACCTGATTGGGCTGCTGATAGTCGGAATCCTGAATTATCTGGTCACTTTTGTAACTGTAATTCTGGGATTCATTAGCATTTTCGCCATTAGTTTCGGCAGAATTTTCGGTGAAATCGTCTCTATTAAATTCGCTCATTTATGGTCAATCCTCCGATTAAAATGAATTAAACACCAATTTAATTGTATTCCAATGACATAATAATATCAATATATTTCTCAACGATTGAGAAAATATGAATTAAAAGTAAACAAATTGACAAATTTTTCGTCTAAATAATATTGAATGGATAAAAAATATTCGTACTAGAAATTTAAAACAATATGTGGTATTATATATAATGAAATTGTATAACATATTGACTTTTGCCCCATAATGATACCAGTTTTTTTCATTTCGGTCAAGAAGCAATTATCAAAAGATTAAAATACTGTAACTTTATTTTTCGAAAAATATGCTATAATAAAGGTTCAGTAACTAAATTCAATTTCAAAAAAGCAAACAACTTTTTTATACAGGAGGCGATATTATGGCCGGCGATTACGAGCGCAGAAACAGCTTTGGCGACAATCACTCACCATCAAGCGGTTTCAGCACTACATCTTCGGGACAGACCGGACGCTCACGTTCCACCGCTGACGCAAACGGTTCAGTCCGCGGCAATTCAAGCCGAAATGCTCGTCCGTCATCTTCACGCTACGCCGCTTCTAGCAAAGGCACAAACGAACTCAGCTCAACAGGTGCAAATGCTAACACGGGCAAACCCTCAAAAAACAAAAAGGAGAAAAAACCGAAGTCAAAGGCAAGACGCATTATCGGTACAATAGGAAAAATTGTATTATCAATCTTTCTCATTGGTATCATTGCAGCTTTCCTTGTAGTCGGTGCATTCGGTATCTATATGTTTGGATTCGTTGACGATTCCATTGACTTTGACCTCAATGACCTCACCGTTAACCAAAAATCCATCATATACGTCCGCGACGAAAATGACCCGAGTAAATGGGTTGTTTATCAGGAGCTGTTCAAGGAAAATCGCGAATGGGTCGATCTCGAAAATATGACAAAGCATCTTCCTCACGCATTTGTTGCGGCAGAAGATCAGCGTTTTTACACCCATAGCGGCGTTGACTGGAAGAGAACGGCTGCATCGTTTGCCAATATGATTGTCCCCTTCCTCGGCTCTCAACAGGGTGGTTCGACCATCGACCAGCAGTTGATTAAGAACCTGACAAACGATAACGATGTCAGCCCGATGAGAAAAATTCGCGAAATCATGAGGGCAAGAAAAATTGACGAAACCTATTCAAAGGAAGTTATCCTTGAATGCTATCTCAATTACATTTATCTGTTTAATAACTGCTATGGTGTTGAATCGGCTGCCGAATACTACTTCGGTAAACCAAGCTCAGAACTGAATATTCAGGAATGTGCTTCACTGGCCGCTATCACAAAGGAACCCGCAGGATACGACCCGATTACAAAAACAGAAAAACACAAAAATCGTCGTGACTGGGTAATTCGTGAAATGTGCACTCAGGGATATATTTCCGAAGCAGAGAGAGATGCTGCAATCGCATCAAAGGTTGAACTTTTCGGCATAGCCGGAAAGCGTTACGAAGCTATCCAGTCGAGCGGAAACGACATTTCGGATGAACAAGCAGCAGCCGAAATGGAACAAAGCGGCGAAACAACTAAAAAGTCGGAGGAAACAGAAAAAGAGGTATTCTCCTACTTTACAGATACCCTTATCGACCAGCTTGTTGACGAACTGGTTGAGAAAAAGGGATATACAAAAGACCGCGCTGAGGACGTTCTTTACACCGGCGGATACAAGATTTATGCTACCCTCGACACAAAGATTCAAAAGTCGGTTGATCATGTATTCACGACCGACACCAACTGGTCAAAGGTATATAGCGTAAAGGGATTACCCAACGGTGCAATTACCATTATGGACTATGAAGGTCACGTAGTTGCAATTTGCGGAGGACGAGGAGAAAAAACCGTCAGCCGTGGACTTAACCACGCTACCTCAACGCATCAGCCGGGCTCCTCGATGAAACCGGTAGGTATTTACGCCGCCGCTCTCGAAGACAACCTCATTACATGGTCAACCCTTGTCAAAAACTCGGCACTCACCTATAATGGAACAAAGCTCAAAAACTATGACCGTTCAACAAGCGGTCCTGTTACAGTTCAAAACGCACTTGAACGTTCACTCAACCTTGTTCCCGC
>JAFOCB010000147.1 GCA_017381515.1 Clostridia bacterium
AGCTTGTACAGAGTGCAAGCAGCGCAACTACAATACTATGAAAAACAAGAAGAATGACCCTGACAGACTTGAAATGAATAAGTATTGCCGGTTTTGCAAAAAGCACACTCTCCATAAGGAAACAAAGTAATTAGGAGGGCCAAAAAATGAAAGTTGCTAAAATAATCAGTCGCATCCTTGCGATAGGTTGTGGTATAGCAGCCCTCGTAATGTTCTTCTGCCCGATTTTCAAAATCGTTGGTACAGAAGGTACATTCGAGATCTCAGGTTTTCAGCTTGCTTTTGGCATGAATGCTACCTCTTGGGGTGGTAACACTGTTGACCTTAACGTTTCTGCCTACTACACCTTTGCTTTACTGACAGTTGCTTTTTCTGCAATTATGGCTTGCTTCTCTTTCAAGAAAGAGAAATCAATGGCTTCGGCTTTCTGGTCGAGCCTCATTTCAGCAGTTCTTGTGCTTCTGTTCAGATTCAATACTCCGGCTTCTTATGTTGACTACCGTCCTATCACCGGTTCAACAGCAGCTACTCGTGAGTATTTGATTTTCTTCGATCTCTTGTTCGCATTGGTATTAGCGTCGGTTGTTCTCTTTGCCATAGCAATTCTTGTCGCCGACTATGTCGCTGTACTCGAATCAAATGGCGAAAAGAAGACAATCTTCAAGCGCATTATTACCTTCTTCCGCGAGTATAAGAGCGAAATCAAGAAAATCACATGGCCCGGTATGAGCACAGTTTCAAAGAACACAATCGTTGTTCTCGTAATGTGTATTATCGTAGGAATTCTTATCTTCTTACTCGATACCGGTCTCGTATGGATTCTTGATTCGATTTTAAAGCTCAAGTCCTGATTTTTTCCTAGTAACAACTTTATTTATTAGGAGGTTTTATCATGGCAGAAGCAAGATGGTATGTAGTCCATACCTATTCGGGCTATGAGAACAAGGTAGCGCAAAACCTTGCAACCCTCGTAGAAAACCGAAATATGCAGGACGTCATCTTTGACATAAAGGTACCGACAGAGTTGGTCACCGAAATCAAAGAGGACAAAACGCACGAATATGAACGCAAGGTATTCCCCGGATACGTTCTGATCAAAATGATCGTCACCGACGATTCATGGTTTGTAGTACGTAATATCCGCGGTGTAACCGGATTTGTCGGTCCTGCGTCCAGTCCCGTGCCCCTTAACGACGACGAAGTCGCTGCTCTCGGAATCGAGAAGCGCGTTATCGAGGTCGGATATGCCGTTGGTGACAATGTCAGCATCGTCGATGGTCCGCTCGAGGGCTTTGAAGGTATCGTTGAGGAACTTGACCCGAACAAAAATTACGTTAGGGTTAAGATTTCTATGTTCGGCCGCGAAACTCCGGTTGAACTCGAGCTCGATCAGGTCGAGCCGTTAGACTGATTAAATTCAGTTTAATTACCTTACTGTTACGCGGATATTTCCGCCTGACAAGTGGGAGGGCAGCAACGCACTTTATTGCGAAAAACAGAGCTGTACCGCCATACCACACTATTTCGGAGGTGTACAACAATGGCTCAAAAGGTTGTTGGTTTTATCAAACTTCAAATTCCGGCAGGAAAGGCCACTCCGGCTCCCCCTGTTGGTCCCGCGCTTGGACAGCACGGTGTTAACATCATGGCGTTCACAAAGGAATTTAACGAACGCACAAAGAACGATGTAGGACTCATCATCCCTGTCGTTATTACGGTTTATGCTGACCGTTCATTCTCGTTCATTACAAAGACTCCGCCTGCAGCAGTCCTCATCAAGAAGGCATGCGGCATCGAAAGCGGTTCCGGCGTACCGAACAAGACAAAGGTAGCAAAAATCACCAGCGAGCAGGTAAGAAAAATTGCAGAGACAAAGATGCCCGACCTCAATGCCGCTACCATCGAGACTGCTATGAGCATGATCGCCGGTACTGCAAGAAGCATGGGTATCGAAGTCGTAGACTGATAATTATCTGCTCCCGGGCTTAGTTTCCCGGGTGGGAGGAAAATTCCGATTTAACCACTCTATTGGGAGGTCACATTTAAAATGAAACATGGAAAAAAATATACCGACAGCGTAAAGCTTGTTGAAAAAGCAAAGCTTTACGATGTTAGCGAGGCAATGGATCTCGCTATCAAAACAAAAACTGCAAAATTCGACGAAACAGTCGAAGTACACGTACGTTTGGGCGTTGACTCACGTCATGCTGACCAGCAGGTTCGCGGCGCTGTAGTTCTCCCCAACGGTACAGGTAAGGACGTTCGCGTTCTCGTTATCGCTAAGGGCGACAACGTTGACAAGGCACTTGCCGCAGGCGCTGATTATGCAGGCGCTGACGACTACGTAGCAAAGATTCAGAACGAAGGATGGCTCGACTTTGACGTTGTAATCGCAACACCCGATATGATGGGCGTTGTAGGTCGTCTCGGTAAGGTACTCGGTCCCCGTGGACTTATGCCTACACCGAAGGCCGGTACAGTTACACCCGATGTTGCCAAGGCTGTTGAAGAAGCTAAGGCAGGTAAGATTGAATACCGTCTGGACAAGACTAACATCATCCACTGCCCCATCGGCAAGGTTTCCTTCGGCGCAGACAAGCTCAAAGAGAACTTTGACACACTTCTCAGCGCAATTATCAAGGCAAAGCCGGCTGCTGCAAAGGGTCAGTACGTTAAGTCTTGCGTTGTCGCTAACACAATGGGCCCCGGAATTAAGATCAATCCGGCAAAGCTCGAGGCATAATTTATCCGCCAGTCGCTTAAATTAGCCAAATTAGCAAAATAAATATTGACATACCGTAAGGTATGTGATATTATAACCTATGCTGTTCTTGACCTGAGACAGCAGGTGCCGTGTAATACGGTTTAATGGATCGATTGATCCGCCTGCCGAGGAAAAAGGATTATTTCAAATTTAAAATTACGGTTACTTGCCGCTTAATTTGATTTGTAAATGCCTGTCCTCGTCGGGACAGGCATTTTTTATCAAACACAAAACGGCGAGTTTCTTTTTTATGAAGAAAAGAACTTGACCATTAGTGATCCACGGAGGTGAAACCAAAGTGCCAAGTGAAAAGATTTTAGAAGCAAAAAAACAGCAGGTTGCCGAGCTTAAAGAGCGTCTTGACGGTTCGGTTGCAGGTGTTCTCGTTAATTACAGCGGTATCAGCGTTGCTGACGATACAAAGCTTCGTAAGGAGCTTCGCGAAAACGGCGTTAAGTACACAGTAGTTAAGAATACACTTCTTTCAATCGCTGTTGACGGTACTCCGCTCAGCGGACTTACCGAAACCCTCAGCGGAACTACCGCTATCGCTACCAGCGCTGACGATTACACATCAGCTGCTCGTATCCTCAGCAAGTACGCTGAAACAAGCGACACATTTAGCGTAAAGGGCGGCTTCCTTGACGGCGAAGTAATCGGCCTCGACAAAATCGAAGCTCTTGCTAAGCTCCCGTCCAGAGAGGTTCTCCTTGCTACTGTTTGCAACGTATTCAACGCTCCTATCGCATCCTTTGCCCGTGTTGTTCAGGCAATCGTTGATAAGAACGGCGAAGCAGCTCCCGCAGCTGAATAATCGCGGAACCAATTATTATTGTTAAAAAAATAAAAAAATTTATTAAATTTATTTTGGAGGTAAGTTAAAATGGCATCTGAAAAGATTACTGCTATTGTTGAAGAACTTAAGGTTCTTTCTGTTCTTGAGCTTTCTGAGCTCGTAAAAGCTGTTGAAGAGGAATTTGGCGTTTCTGCCGCTGCTGCTGTTGCAGTTGCTGCTCCTGTTGCCGGTGGCGCTGCTGCCGCTGAGGAAAAGACTGATTTCGACGTAGTTCTCGCTGAGGTTGGTCCTAACAAGATGCAGGTTATCAAGGCAGTTAAGGACCTCGCTGGTCTTGGCCTTGCTGAAGCAAAGGCATTCGTTGACGCTGCTCCGAAGACACTCAAGGAAGCTGTTGCTAAGGACGAAGCTGAGTCAATGAAGGCTAAGCTTGAAGAAGTTGGCGCTAAGGTTGAACTTAAGTAATTTTACTTAAAATTTCAATAACTTAAATCAATAAAAATGAATCCCGACGTGTAAATCGCACGTCGGGATTTTTTTGGCTTTTTTGTGTATTTTGCCGCGTTGCTTGTATATTATTACTAAAAAGCTTTAAACTTTTTTGTAAGCGCTTCAAATCTTTTAACCACCACTTAACTAAATGTTCACAAATTATATGCTAAAATCAATGTGTTGTTAAAATTTAACTATCTTGGGGGTAAATATGATTAAGAGGAGTTTAAGCTTTATTCTTTGCGTTATTATGACACTTGCGCTTACCTTTACGGCTATGCCGATAGCTTTTGCCGATCCGATGGTAGAGCCAATAGCAGCTCCGAGCGGATGGAATACAATTTTTAGCGTAGATTCACCGTCAAAGACGCTGACAGTAAACCTTTATATGAATAAAAGAGGTGAAGTTAAATACACCGTTGACAGCGCGAATGACCGCGTTATTGAACTTTCGAGCTTGGGTATCACCACCGCCGACTGCGATATGACAAGCGGTCTCAAATTCAGCGACGACCTCAAAATTGAAAAGATTACCGACGAATACACCCTCATTTCAGATAAAAAGGATAAGGTGTCCGACACCTGCAACGAGGCGATTTTCAGCTTCACAAAAGGCGGCAAAAAGCTGACCATCACCTTCCGCGTATATGATAACGGAGCCGCACACCGCTATTCACTTGACGGCGATGAAACAGCAACCATAAAGAGTGAAAACAGCGGCTTTGCCTTTAACGACCAGACCACCGTTACGTATCAGCCGCTTAGCTTGAGCTACGAAAGCCACTATACTCAATGCGTACTCGGTCAAAACAAACC
This sequence comes from Clostridia bacterium, assembly GCA_017381515.1. Classification (GTDB taxonomy): domain Bacteria; phylum Bacillota; class Clostridia; order Oscillospirales; family Acutalibacteraceae; genus UMGS1976. The sequence goes on from JAFOCB010000147.1 coordinate 4,869, forward strand.
GAGCGTCAAAGCACTCATGCCCGCAATGTTTGAGGTGCCGGTTG
>JAFOCB010000148.1 GCA_017381515.1 Clostridia bacterium
AATATCCTTTTGTGTCACAAGAAAAATTTCCTGGTCCGTATCCATAGCTTTTTTGAGGGCATTTATGGATTTTTCTCTGCCCACATCAAAGTGAATAAACATATCGGGGAATACAACCAGACCGCGCAGAGCCACGGTTGGCATTACCCTTATCTTTTCATCTTTCGTCATTATAAAAACTCCTTTTCGCCGCATCCGATGTTAACGGCTCAAACGACTGAATTTTTTAAGAATAAACTTTCTTAACATAATATTATATATTATAAAAATAAATACGTCAACACTAACAGATGAACAAAAACCTGATGAAATAAAAATTAATTGTGAACAAAACATCCGAAAAAAGCAAAGAGCCGCCGCAAACCGCGACAGCTCCCGTAAAACCGTAGTTTACTTATTTCATGCCGTTTTCATAAGCCTCGATCATCTTCTTGAACGTTTGACCCGCAGAATTTTCAGAGCCTGAAACCGTTGATATTCCTTGATTTTTTGTGTGGCTGTCAGATACGGACTTCATTTGTCCCACGTGACGTCTGAACTTTTCGAGGTATTTTTCCGTTGATTCTCCTGAGAAAATCTTGATACTTAACTTCATCGTATTCTCATCAACGGGAGTCACATAAATCTTATCTATATAGGTATCAACGAATTCTTTTGAAATTATTCCGCATCTCGCATCAGACTGAGCTGCGGCAATCGCACTGCGAACGGCATTGATGTGTTTTTTGAATTCTTCGCTTGATTCAAGTGTTTCTGAAAGCTCTCTAATCAGTTCTTCCGTTTCTTTGATTTCATTGTTGCATTGCTCTGTCATCTCAAAGAAATCTCTGTCGGTAATCTTACCTGCAACATTGAATTCAAGCAGCTTTGCTTTTTTCTGCAAAGCAAAATCTATCTTCTTTTCGAGTTCTTTTATTCTTTTGGGTAATTTCCCGTTATCAGTCATTTCTGCGTAATCACGCAAATATTCTTCAACAAGTGCATCGGCGTTTGCTTTTGTATCACGGAAAACTTCAAAAAGAACCGGTTTGATTTCTTCTTCATAAATTGCGAACGATGCGCAGGAATCGGAACCGCCTTTGATTTTGCCCGAGCATATCCATTTACTGTTTTTGTTTCCGCTTCTGTCTTTGGATTCACGGCGGTAATATGCTGTTCCGCAGTCCATACAGAAAAGTTTACCCGTCAGCAGATTTGCATGGTTACAAATACCCTGACGTGCTTTTACATCTTCGCTTCTTCTTCGAAGAATCACATTTGCCTTATCCCATAATTCTTCCGAAACGATGGCAGGCACAATTTCACCTGTTTCATCTTTGAACATAACCCATTCTTCAGGTGGCAGGAACTTCTGCTTCTTTGTGAACATATCAACAACACGGACTTTGTTGCCGACATAGTATCCCTTATACTTGGGATTTGAAATCATATTTGACATTGTTGAGTGAGCAATTTTATTGCCCTTGTTATTACGGTATCCCTTGTCCCAGAAAATTGTTTCAATCTGCTTCATGCTGTATTGATCGGTTGCATAAAGTTCAAACAATTCTCTTACCATTTCTGCCTGTTCTTCGTCAATAACAAGCCTTTTATCAAGTTTTTTGTAGCCGAATATATTACTGTTGCCAAGAACAACGTTTGACTTGATTGCCTGCTGATGACCGAACTTAACTCGGCTCGAAAGCTTGCGGAGTTCTTCCTGCGCAATTGAGGACATAATCGAAAGTCTGAGTTCGCTGTCTTCTTCAAGGGTATTTATGTTGTCATTCTGAAAGAATACGCCGACACCGTATCCGAGAAGCTGACGGGTAAACTGAATTGAATCGAGAGTATTTCTTGCAAAACGTGAGATTTCTTTGGTGATAACCAAATCGAACTTTCCGTCTGCCGCATCATCAATCATTCTGTTGAAATTTTCTCTTTTCTTTACCGAAATACCCGACAGACCCTCATCTACGTAACCCGGCACAAAAGTCCAGGGAAGATGCTTACGGATAAAATTCTCGTAAAAGCTTACCTGATTGCCGAGCGAATTCAACTGCTCATCGCTGTCCGTCGAAACACGGGCATAATATGTTACCCTGAGCGGAATCTCATATATGCTTTTCATTCTCATTTGCATTCTAACGCTATGTATATCCATTTATCTACAATCCCTCCATATTGAATATGATTTCGTTAAATCATTATCTATATATTAGCAGAAACGCAAAAGAAAATCAAGAGCGAAATTTATCTTGATTGGTTTGACGGCTTACGGGAATGAATCTTGTTTGCCATACGGTTTCTTTCAGATTCGCTTATCAGACCTTTTCCGTAAAGAGTATCGTTGAAATAAATGAGCCAAAGCTTTTCAATAACACTTTGTTTTTCCGCTTCACTCATTTTTCTGCCTGAATTCTGTTCGTTATTTATTTCCATAAGCCATCTCCTTCCTTTTTAATGTTGTTTGCCAAAATCTTCTGTTTATTCTTACGAATTTTTCGACCTCCTTATTATCAGTTAATTATTGTTATAGAAAGCAAACTCTGCCGAAACCGAGCTTGCCATTGTGGATGGTGCGTTATACAAAGCAGATATGAGATATGATTTGATATTTTTGATTTTTGTTGTGGAACTTTCAATGCAGCCGATGACGTATTCGATATGCTCTGACGAAAGTTTTTTGAACCGTGAAATAACGATCTCTCTCGGAAAATCACTTCCGCCGATTCTGACGGTGGGAGTTGTTCCGGACATAACATCTGCCATTATGAGAATAATCTCTCTGACCATTTCGGCATCGCCGTTGATACAGTCATATTCAATCTGTTCTTCAATACTTTCTATCAGCTCATCATAACTGATAGATGGATTGATGTAGATGATATTATTATTATTCTCTTTATTATAGATAGAGTTCGATTCTGATACTTCACGAAGTTCGGTTTTAACACTTCCGGAAGTTTGATTTTGATACTTGTCAGGTTCGATTTTGAGCATTGACAAAGCCGACGGTGCAATTATTATTTTCGAAGGCTTTCCGCAGCCGTCACGGTACTTTTCTATCAGACCCGAATTCTGCAATTCTTTGAGAAGTCTTACTGCCTTTGCACGGGCACAGCCGAGCTTTTCGCATATTTCGTTTATTGTGTAGACTACAAAAATATTGCCGTAGGAATCGGTGAATCTGTCTGCATTTATTTCCGACAGTCCCGTTCGGTCAAGTATCATGGCAAAAAGCAATTTTGCATCAACTGACAAATCAGAAAACAAAGATGAATCAATCAGCGCTCTGGGAAACTTCAGAAATGAAAACTGTTCCCTATCGCCCAATGAATCACCCGTCTTTCTTTCCGAGACCGACTTTTTCAGCGTGAGCTTTTGCCTTTTCCGTCTGTTCTTTTGTCCTTGGCGGAATGAGCTTTATTGCAATGCTTGATTTCGGTACTTCATAAAACTCTCCGCCGTACTGGTCTGTGCGTATGTGACGGAGCACACCGTGATTCTTTCTGTCAAACTCTGCAAAACGCCTTTTAAGCGGTTTGGAATTGATGTAAACAGACCAAAAATCTTCATCGGCATTTGAGAGAAGAATATTCTCTTTTTCATACTTGGTTAAATGATACATTTTACCTCCTTATTCGTTTAATATGTCCGTTATCGACAGGTTAATATACTTACACCTACGTTCCGGCAGACGGATAAAAACCGTTGTCTAAGACTTGATTTCTCACCCGCATTTTGACGTTCACCTCCGTTTTTCGGCTTCCCGAAAAGTAATATATTAAATAAAAAACTACCTACAAGAAAGAAGCGGAAACAAATCCGATTCTTGTTCTTGCAGGTAGTCTCTCACGTAATATGTCTGGAAAACTCCTTACATTCAAGCAAGTGTTTCTTATATGGATTTACGGGCATATTTCATCAGAACCATACAGCTCACTTGCGCATTCAATTTTAATAGTTCAGTCCGTTGTTTTTAGGAGCATACGAATCAACCCGACGGTGGGTTCTGCTCAGTTTATGATAAATCTGTTCGCTGTGACACAGCGGGCAAACTGTTTTTGCCTTTCCCTGCTCATTAAGAGTTGCCGTAAGAATTTTTCCGCAGTTCAGACAATGCCAGTTTGCATTGATATTCACACAGGTTCCTTTTGGGGTATCATACATTTTTCACCCTCCAAATTTCGTATTCAGATATTCTGTGATTTTACAGTTTCATACTTCGTATGGGTTTAATAAACGAACATTTGTCCTGTGTGTAATAATAGCACAAATGTTCGCCTTCGTCAATGATTTTTTCCAAAGTTTTTCATTTGACTCTAGACCTCCCGTCAAAAGACCAATTTGCAAAAAGGGCAAATTAAAAGCACCTCACCGAAGTGAAGTGCTTTGTGCTTATGATTATATTTAATCAGTCCGACAAATTGGAATTTGTCGAGCATAAATATATTTATTTATGCTAAAAGTTCCATAAAATTAGTTAACAACATTAAAGCTGCAAGACATATCGGCAATATTATCACTAATACAGATATTCTTTTATTTTGACTAACCTTTGGAGAAACAATGACGAAACTGATGAGTCTCTGATGACAGATCAACTTGACGGAGAATGGTTTCTGAGAATGATTGGTCTTGACGGCAATATTCCCGATGAAAGGGTTCGTTCGGTAATTGAGTTTATTTTCGAAAATAATTTTGACAGTGATCAGGGGCTTCTTAACGCTACCGTGCCTCAAAATAAACAGACAAGTATTGATACATATAATAATTGTCAGACGATTGCGGTGTGGACAGGTATAGGATATGCTTTCTTTGCGCTTGCGCTTGCTGTCGGAGAAACCGAAATATCAGATTCGGTCATCGGGTCGATTCACAGCAATCAGTTGAGACTCGGCCACTTTTGGGATCATTGGGAATGCGGGCATCACTACACAAGACCTATGTCTAGCTGGAGCACGCTTATCGCTGCATTGGGTCTCAAAATCGATTATGAAAATAAAAAGCTCAGTTTTAATCCTATATGCAAAAATATTACACTTCCGCTTATTATTCCGGATGTGCTTGCAAAAGTAAAAATTACCGATGGTAAACCAAGTGTTGAATGCATTTATGGTGATCTTGAAGTTTGAAATGTAAGTGACGAATGATTTCTTGAAGATCCGGCAGTATTTTTTCACAATTAAATAAACAACCGTTTCATTGATGCGTTGCACTGTGAAGCGGTTGTTTGATATTTTTGAGAAGAATTATATTTTGCAATACACTTATGATTGCTTCTTGTTAATAATTTTCAGATTTACGGTTGAAAATTAAACTTAACAAAGGTATAATAATTATTAATTTTAAGAATTGTGTTTGATATAATAATTTAAAATTTTGAAAATCAAGCGAGGATGATTATGAAAAAGACATTACCGAAACGTAAAATGATACGATATTGCCTTTCTGACATTGCTAAAGGACTTTTTAACGGAATGATAGGCAACTACCTTTTGTATTTCTTTCAGCCAACCGTAAAAAGCGGCATTCCGAGTTTGCTTCCGCAGAACAAATTGCTCGGATTTATCACAATTATGGCGCTTCTTACCGGACTGAGCAAAGTTGTTGATGCCATTACCGACCCATGGGTAGCCAATCTTTCAGACAGATGCACTCACAAGGATGGCAGAAGAATGCCTTTTATGAAGTATTCAGCAATTCCTTATGCTGTTTCGGTGCTTATGATATTTATGGCTCCGTTTGCTCAGAGATCGTTTGCGAATATTATTTGGGTAGGTTTCTTTTTGATTACTTACTATACTTCATACACATTTTTCTTTATTCCCCGAAACGCTCTTATTCCTGAAGTTATACCTGATGCCAAAGACAGGGTTGGCTACTACGGAATCAGCACAGCATTTTTTATGGGTTCAAGCTCGTTTATGTATGCTGCAACCTTGTTTGTAAATCTTATCAAGAATCTGGGTGTCAGCGCACTCTGGTCGTGGCGCATCGTTTTTGCTGCTTTTGCAACTATCGGTCTTATCTGTGTGCTTCTCGGTTCAACAGCGTTCAAAGAAACCGACTATGTTGAAGCAAGTGTTAAACCCCGTCAGTCTCTTCTTTCATCTGCAAGGAGTATTTTTAAGAATAAGAGCTTTGTTACTTTCTTTGCGGGTGATCTGTTCAGTTATATATCAATGGCATTTTTTCAGACAGCAATGCTTTATTATATTACAATGCTTTTGAATGTTCCCGAATCGCAGTCTTTCTTGGTTATGCTTGTAGCTATTGCAGTTGCGCTTTGTTTGTTCCCGATGATTGTAAAATTAAGCAAGAAATACGGCAAGAAGACAATGCTTGTTATTGCAAGCGTGATTTTTACTGTGGTATTCGCATTTATTTTCTTTGGCGATTTGCTTGCGTCGTTGGTTGTAGGATACGAGCTGTTCCTTGGTCTGTTTATGGGCATTGTTGTGGCATTTCCGTTTGCTGCCATCAACATTCTGCCACAGTCGTGTATGTCGGATATCATTCAGAAAGACAGCATTGAAAACGGTGTTAACCGAGAAGGCTTCTTCTCGGCTACCAAGACGTTTATTGAGAAAATTGCATATTCTCTTGCTATGGTAGTGGTTTCAAGTGTTTTGGCCATCGGTGCGGCGGAAGGTGAATCCGTAGGTATGCTTGGTGTAAAACTTACGGGTGTTTTTGCGGGAATTTTCAGCCTTTTGTCTCTTATTTTCTTTATAATCTATAACGAAAAAGGCGTAACAAAATTTATCGAAGAGCACAAGGGAAACGGTGACGAAAAATGAAAAAGCAAAATCTAAAGACAGAATCAGCCCGCAAGAGCGTTTCTGCCGAAAAAAATAATGAATATGTTGCCAAACTTTCGCGAATGATTAACTGCAAAACGGTCTGGACAAGAGAAAATGAAAATAAGGCTGAGTTTGACAGATTTTATGCAGAGCTTGATGAAATGTTTCCGAATCTTAAATCAAAAGCAGAAAAGTTGACTTTTGGCGGCGGATGTTTTGTTTATGTTATTCGCGGCAATAATGCCAAGAAAAATATTATGCTTATGTCTCACCACGATGTTGTGGAAGGCAGCGATGAATGGGAAACCGATCCGTTTTGTGCCGCAGAGAAAGACGGTTATTTATACGGACGGGGTACGATAGACACAAAAACACCGCTTTTTGCCGAACTTCAGGCAGCGGAAGAGCTTCTTGCTGAGGGATATGATTTTAACGGTATCAATCTCTGGATCGGATCTTCAAATAATGAAGAGGTTTGTGGCGACGGTATTGTAATTGCCGTTGAATATTTTAAGGCTAACGGAATTCATTTTGATGCTGTTATTGACGAGGGCGGTGCGATTACCGAAGGCCAGATTCCCGGGGTTGCATGCAAGAGTGCCGTTGTTGCAGTTCATGAAAAAAGCAGACATATCTATCGTTGCACGGCAAAGATAGACCCGCGAGGTCACGGTGGATTCGGAGGCGCAAAAGACAGCGCGGTTGAGCGTCTCAGCCGCTTTATTGCGGAAGTTAGCGATAAGAAAAATAAAATCTATAAAGGTAAATTCTATCCCGAAGTCAGAGCAACTTTCGAACGGCATGTGCCGTATATGTCTTTCCCGTTGAATTTCTTGTTTGGCAATATCGGTGTTTTTGCTCCGATTATTAAAAAAATAATGATGGGTATTCCTGCGGCTAATGCAATGCTTTCTACCGGCTTGTCTTTTACCACACTTGATGCCGGAGATTCCCGTGATCCGCAGATGCGCGCTAAAACGGCAGAGACCACCATGTTCTTACGTTGTGTTCGTGAAGATGATCTGTATGACGGATTGAAAAAAATCAAAAAGATTGCCGAAAAATACGGAGTTGAAATTGAAGAAACAGAAAGAGATTATTGCAAACCTACCGACTTTAACGGCGAAACTTACAAAAGAGTGGAAGCTTTGCTTCATAATAATTTTCCCGATGTTGCCGTTGTACCTTTTCTGCTGACGGCAGGCACGGATGCAAGACGATTTACAGATGTTGCTGACAGCATCCTTCGTTTTGCGCCGATTGATCTGAATAAAAAACAGTTTGCTTCCATACATGGAGAAAATGAACATATAGGCATTAAAAACATCGGTGAATGTGTTGTATTTTATAAAGATTTGATAAAGGAGATTTGATTATGAGTAATGTAAAAAACGATCCCAAATACAAGAACGGTCTCCTTCAGGCTGTTCGTGCGCAGTTGGAGCACAGAGCTTTCTGGTTGTACCTTCTTTGTGATGAGGCACAGAAAAGAGGCTTGGATCCTCGTGATTTTGCGAGTGCCGCTATCAAACGCTGCGGATTGTCACAGGGTGCGGATCTTGTAAAAAAAGGTAACACCGACAGCCTGAAGGGTCTTCGAAAGACTCTGTTTACCAAGCCTGCACAGTTTGTGTTTGAAATGGATATTCTTGAATCAACAGATGACAAGCTTTCAATAGATTTTCATTATTGTCCGCTTGTTAAGGCTTGGCAGAATGCGGGCTGTTCCGATGAAGAGATTGCCATGCTTTGCGATATTGCGATGTGCGGAGATAACGGCATCGGCGAGTGCTACGGAAGTGTGCTTAATTTGCCGAAATGTATTGCAAAGGGCGACGATGTATGCAGCCTTCGATATCACAAGAAAGATAAATAAAGAAATATTTTTATACAGTTAAATTAACAAAATAACCGCTTCATTGATGCAATGCACCGTGAAGCGGTTGTTTGTTTGGGCGATAATTCAATTTTTTACAAGTGCTTTTTTCATTGAATTGTAGCCGATAAGAACGGTCCATACATAAGCGCAGGTTTTGGGCATCATCAGTAATCCTATCATCGGATAAATATCTGCCCAGAGAACTACGGGAATGTAAAATCCGAAGCTCAGAACGATTGTCAGCCACATAAATCGGTATTCCTTATCGTTGTTTTTCTTTGCGCTGTTGAAAAACAGAACTATAATCAGAAGCCCGAGTAACGCAAGCGGAGAGAAATGGTCTCTTTTAAGCTTCAATTTCCACTCAATCGGCAGAGGAAAGAGCCGAACATACAAAACCACCTCAATCGATGCAACAAGCACCGATAAGAGGTGGTTCTCTGTTTTGGTGGGAGTAGTTTAATAAACTTGAATTTATTACACAACACCCATACAAATCTCAACAAGCAGGGCAACAACTACTACAAGTGCGGAGATGATGAAGCCGTGAATCATCGGGCGGATTCCTGACTTTTTGAAGCTTGAGAAAGATGTGTTAAGACCAATTGCCGCAAGTGCACTAACCATAAGGAATTTGCTTGCTGTTTTTGTTCCCGAAACAATTTCGTCAGGAATTGTGAAAATACTTGCAACAACAGACATCGCAACAAAGCCTAGAATAAACCAGGGGAATATCTTTTTGATACTGAAATTTGCTTTAAGTTCATCGGGGTTTTTGCTGTTTTTCTGTGCTTCTTTCTTTTTCAGACGAAGGGAAATGAATGCAAAAGTTATAACGGTAGGAATAATCGAAAGCGTTCTTGTGAGCTTTACCATTGTTGCGAAATCGCCTGCACCTTCCGAAAACGCATAGCCCGTTGCAACAACGGATGACGTGTCGTTAACTGCTGTGCCTGCCCAGATTCCGAAGGCTTCATCGGTCATTCCGATTGCTCTGCCCATAATCGGAAAAAGAATAATCATTGCCATATCAAAAAGGAATGTTGCCGACATTGCATAGGCAACATCATCGTCATCTGCATCGATTGTGGGTGCGATAGCCGCAATGGCAGAGCCTCCGCAGATACCTGTTCCCGCTGAAATGAGATTGGAAAGCTTCCAGTTAAGACCCAACGCTTTGCCGATGAAATATCCGCCGCCGAAGCAGGTGAGCAGGGTGAACACCATAACTGTCAATGACATTTTGCCGACC
>JAFOCB010000149.1 GCA_017381515.1 Clostridia bacterium
CGGTGCCTGCACTGGTCCTATTTTTTCAACCATAATAAAAACGAAAAAAGAAAGGCGGATATTTCCGTCTTTTTTCTTTTCCGGCTCTTTTTCTTTCATACTTATAAATGATAATAAAAAAGAAAGGGGGAAGAAAATGTGAGAAAGGGAATTGTGAAATCAATATTCTCGTTTCTAATTGCTTTTGTGCTTATTTTTTCAAATATTGCTTTCGTTTATGCTGCGTATGATATAGATGCAGACGGTAAAGATACGGGTTCGAGTGGGTCTTCGGCGACAGGAAATGCGATAACTTATACGGGAGTTGACGCATAATGATTTATATGTTACCATTAAATTAATACACTACTGTTGGAGGTAGCAAAAAATGCCAGAGTATATGACTATTAACGAGTTGAAAAAAACTTTGCACATCGGCAATGACAAGGCGTACAAATTATGCGGAACGCGAGGATTCCCTGCTTTTCGTATTGGTGAAGGTCAATGGTTGATTGACAGTAAAAAATTGGATAAATGGGTAGATGACATTTTAAACACTCCCGACAAAACTTTTTCTATGGGTATGATGATTTCTTTCAACAATGACCTATTTACATCCGACCAATATACCTCTGACGAGAAAAAACAAATTTTAGAATTATTGGCACCAGACTATGATTGAGAAACGAATATTTACCGAAAAAGACCTTTACGAGAACGTGAAGGTGAAAAAATATGGTGACAAATATCGTGCCCGTGTTCGTGTAGCAAATGATACAACCACTCGAAAATACAGCTACAGGGCAATTTACGGTTCAAACGAACTGGAGGTAAAGGTCAAGGTCAGAGAGTTCATAGAAGGCGAAATAAAGGGGCAGAACGAGCAACAAACACACGATGAGTTATTGACCACCAATATTGAAAAATGGTTGTATAACGAAAAATACGGCACGATAAAGGCAGGTTCGTTTGATAGGTTGGAACAGATATACCTCAACCAAATCAAGCAACACATCCAAGGCATACGGACAAAGGACGCCAAAGCAGAATCCTGCAAAGCGATTCTGCAGGTGAATCTTGCAAAAGGATATTCCTATTCCACCCTGCTCAAAATATACCGTTTTCTGAAAGAGTTTTTCAAAGCAAGAGTCGCAGATGGTTCCATGGTCGCAAGTCCGATGAACACGGTCAAGTTTTATTCAAAAGAGTTTGTTCGCACCAACCAAGCCAACATTCGTGATGAACGAGAAAAAGCAAAGGCGAAAAAGGACACCGGTGCAGATTTGACCGCCGAGGAGGAAGGTCTTGCCTTTTCCAAACTCCGTATGGAGGACAAAACCGAAATCCGCTTTTTTACCGATGAGGAAATCGCCAAGATGCGAGATGTTGCTTACAATGGGTATTATATCCGTTGGACAACGAAAAACGGCAAACAAGCAGAGAGCGGACCTTTTATGTTGAAACAGGCGAAATATTTTCTATTCATACTCAACACGGGCATCCGCAAAGGCGAGGCGGTTGCCCTTAAATACAGCGACATTGACTTTGAACACAAGACAATGTCCGTGCAGCGTAACATCACCACCGCCAAAAAACGAGATAAAAACGGCAATGCCATGGGCGGTATTCGTTCAATAGAAGGAACCCCGAAAACCAAAGGTTCTTTTGCGGTTGTGCCTATAAATGACACCGCTATTACCATTCTTAAGGAAATGCTCAAAGACGAACCCAAAGGGTATAGCGGGTATATCGCCAACGAGGAAGGCAAGGCGATTGGTGAGAGTGCTTTGCGGAAACGGTTCGACAACCTGCTACGACAGGCAGGTATTGAACATTGTGGGATGCACTCCCTTCGCCACACATTTGCCTCAAAACTCTATGAAGCAACACACGGCGACAGTAAACTGGTCAGTGAGCTGGTCCGTCATTCCTCCGTATCGTTCACAGAGGAAATCTATATCCACATCAAAGACAAATACAAACAGGACACCATTGCCAATTTCAGCATATAAAAAAGGAGCGATTTTTCGCTCCTTTTTATAACCAACTTTATAACCAAAATTGCCAGGAAGTATAGGTTTTTACAGAAGAACACAGGAGAGTACAGGAGTTTAACAAAAAGAAAAACCGCTTGAAATCAAGCGGTTTTCTTTGGCAGGGGCAGTAAGATTCGAACTCACGACACGCGGTTTTGGAGACCGCTGCTCTACCAACTGAGCTATACCCCTATATCAAGGAACGGTTTGCCCTTCTTTCACTATTGCGAAAAAATACCGCTCCTTAAATTATCAATCATGGTGGGCCATCAGGGACTCGAACCCCGGACCAACCGGTTATGAGCCGGTTGCTCTAACCAACTGAGCTAATGGCCCGTAATCCGTAATTTACGGACGCAATATATTATAACACAATTTATCTAATTGTCAACAAAAAACTTTCATTATCATTTTCAAATTAAATATATACTTTATTGACAACATCTGTTATAATTATAAAATGCACAAAAGCAGCATCAGCTCCTCCACGCGAGGATAGATTCGATCCAGCTCGGTTATGGGAAGCGGATTTTCCCCCTTTCCGACCTCGATGGTAAAGCCGGGACGGTCGAATTCCTTGATAAACCAGTCCTTGAATCCGCCGTGGGAGGCGATTTCGCTCGGCTGAGAAAGGGTATAGCCACTACTCGCTGATAAGAGGGTAGCCATCCGCCTGCCCTTTTCGATGAAATTGCCGCCGTAATTCCAGTAAATTTCCTCACCCTGCGAGTGAAAGGCGGCTACGTGACAGAAATTTTCACGATGACAGAGGGAAACCAGCGCGGCGGTTTCGGGCTCGCTGACGGGTCGCTTGCCGCCATAACGGGTGGGTGCAGGGCCTAAAATCCCTTGCTTTATTTCGAGCTGACGAAGCTGATGCCACCCGACGTCAAAATTATGATTGATGTCAACCCCGCGTACATTTGCCTTCCAATGAGCAAAATCGCCGTGAGAAAGCATTTTTACCCTTTCGCTGAATGGACCGCAATTGGCTCGTTCGGTGACAGAAATGTCGCAGCCGTCGGGATTGACCATCGGCAAAAAGACGAGTTTCCTGTCAAAAAGGGCACGTCTGGCACGAATGCCTGCTATCTCGCCGTCACATTCAAGCGCGGCAAAAAGACGCTCGGCAAAGGATAAAATCAGCGTGGCTGTCAGAGCTTCCGATCCGTGAAAAGCACCGCAAATAAGCACCGATTCCTTTCCCTTACCAACCGAGAGGGTCAAAAGTTCCTTCCCGAGAACACTATTCCCTGCCGAGTCAATTTGAACGAACGGGTAGTTTTCGGCAAAGGTATATATGGCGGATTTTAGCTCGAAATAGGTATAATTTTTTGATTCTACGATATTTGACATATTGAACCTCCGAAGTTTTTACTCAATTATATGAGTAAAGCGGCGAAATAATGAACGGAGATGCACGAAATGGATTTTTTTGAAAAAACCACAAAAAGTGAATATATTTTCGAGGGACGGGTTGTCCGACTCCGTTACGACGAGGTTGAGCTTCCCGACGGCAGCCGTTCAAATCGCGAAATCGTCGAGCATTACGGCGGTGTCGCCATTGCAGCCATCACCGATGAGGACGAAATTTTCCTCGTCAGACAGTATCGTCACCCCTACGGCGAGGTAATTTACGAAATCCCCGCAGGAAAAATCGAAAAGGGCGAGGACCCCTTTGAATGCGGAAAGCGCGAGCTTAAAGAGGAGGTCGGTGCAACCGCCGACCACTACGAGTTACTGGCGGTCGATTATCCGTCGCCGGGATATTGTGGCGAGAAAATATACATTTACTACGCCGACCGACTTCACCTCGGCGAAAACGAGCTTGACGAAGGCGAATTTTTAGAGGTGGTGAAGATGCCTTTTGAAAAGGCGGTGGAAATGGTCATGGCGGGTGAAATCCCCGACTCGAAAACCCAAATTGCCATTCTCAAATTAAAGCTATTGAGGGATAAAAAATGATTAAAAGAACGATATGCCTTCTTTTATGCGTGATGGTTATGGTGGGACTTTGCTCCTGCTACCGTCAGGTCGGGAATCCGACCATCGACGGCAACACGGTATGGGAAAACAGCGTAAATCAAGACGCCGAAAACTATAACGAATACGTTGGGCAAAACCTCAATTACAGCGTAGCAGATGCACTTGCTTCCCACGCAAAAGAGGTCAATGCCGACTCGGTAATAATGGCGCAAGAGGTTATTGCCGAGCTGGGCAAATATCCCGAATATTCCGACAACCGCGTAGTCAACTATATAATCAAGCTACGTGCGGTATATAAATGCGTGGTCGGTTTCTATTATCTCAACAGTACCGACGAGCGACTGAATACCGTTATTCGCGAATACAATTCCGCTTGGGAGGCGCTTTCAAGCAACGAAAAGACCGACTATGCCAGAATAAACAACGCCGTTTTCCACGATGCCGCCCGACGATTTGAGGCATACGGAAAAACGGTCACCAACTCATAAAGGAGATTACACGAAATGGAAATGACACCCGATAAAAAGCCGCGTGTGCTTAGCTGTATTCAGCCGAGCGGCACATTCACGCTGGGAAATTATTTAGGCGCACTCAAAAACTGGGTTAAAATGCAGGAGGATTGCGACTGCTTTTTTGCCGTTGCCGACCTGCACGCAATTACCGTCAGACAGGACCCCGCTAAATTCAGAGAGCAGATTCGCTCGGCATTTTCGATGCTGCTGGCAATCGGTCTCGACCCGGAAAAGAGCCCGATTTTCCTTCAATCACATGTTGCGGCTCATTCGCAGCTTGCGTGGATTCTCAACTGCTACACACAATTCGGCGAACTGTCGCGAATGACCCAGTTTAAGGACAAGTCACAGAAGCACGCCGACAACGTAAACGCAGGACTTTTTGACTACCCCGTGCTTATGGCGGCTGACATTCTCCTTTATCAAGCCGATTACGTGCCGATTGGTGAGGACCAGAAGCAGCACCTTGAACTCGCGCGAAATATTGCCGAGCGCTTTAACGGCGCATACTCGCCGACCTTTACGGTGCCGAATCCCTATATCGGAAAGGCAGGGGCAAGGGTTATGTCCCTTCAAACGCCCGAAAAGAAGATGTCAAAATCCGACACAAATGCAAACGGATTTGTATCTATGCTCGATACACCCGACGTAATTATGAAAAAGTTTAAACGCGCCGTCACCGACAGCGAGGCAAAGGTTTATTACGGCGAGGGTAAAGCAGGAATCAACAACCTGATGAGCATCTATTCCTGCATCACGGGAAAGAGCTATGACGAAATCGCCGCTGAATTCGAGTCAAAGGGCTACGGTGACTTTAAGGTTGCGGTGGCAGAGGCGGTTATCGAAACCCTCCGTCCCATTCAGGAGAAGTATAATCAGGTATATAACGAAAAGGATTATCTCGCCGAAATTTATAAAAAAGGCGCAGCAGAGGCCGAAAGAGTGGCTAACAAGACGCTGTATAAGGTTATGAAAAAGGTCGGCTACATAATGCCCTTTTAATCGAGAATAAGATATTGTAAATCACCCGGTCGCTTGTGCGGTCGGGTGATTTTTTTATGCGATTTAGACGAGCGCAAGGATATACAAAAAGCCACCTGAAATGAATCAGGTGGCTTTTATATTTTCGATATAGGGGTGGAGGGTGTCCACCCCTTTTAATCTATTTTTTGGGATTTTTAAATTAACCCTTTTGACAATGGACAGGTGTACCGCCATTTGAGTAAATGGTAACCTGGTTGCCTTCTGCGTCAGCATAGGTGAGGTATGCGAGCATATAAACGTCGGTTGCCGTTACGAGATTGATTGTAACGCGGAACTGTCCGTTTGCTGACTCGGACTGTGCCTCACGCTTATGAGTAGCTTCAGCAGGAGTTGCAAACTCGGTTACGGCGTAAACAAATCCGCTTCCAACGTAGGTGTATCCTTCGGGAACTGTTCTTTCCATAAGGAATGACCAGCGTGAACCGTCACCATTCATATCGCATACGTCGGTGATTGCTACAACCGGGGTGATTACTGCCGCTTCATCAGAAACAAGGGCGGTAATGGTTGTATCTGCGCCAACATAGAAGGTATAGTTCTCTTCGTAGCTGATGACAGCGTTTGTTGCGGCATTGATCCAGCCACCGAAATATCCGCCTTCACCGAGTACCGATGAGTCGAATTCGAGGGTAATCTTTTCATTATACTGATAGGTGCCGCCCTCGGTATTCGATGCGCCCGAAACGATTACGATATATCCCTTGTACTCGTCGGACACCTCAAATATCGGTTTGAGTGTAGTTTCTTCGGTTACGACTACTATGTCGGTGAGAATGCGTCTGCCTTCGCCGTCGGTCCAGCCGACTACCTTATATCCGTAGGACGAAGGTGCTACGTTCGAAAGAACGATGCTTGTTCCGTTAGCAACCTTCATCTCGGTTGAGTTGCTCTGTCTGCCGATTACCGCAACGGTGTGTGAAGCTGCAGTTTCGATTACGAGGTCGGCATAGTATTCGGCGTATTTATGGTTTGCGCCACCCCAACCCTTTTCGAGCTTGATGGTAGCTTCGGAAAGGTCGATGTTGCCAACTGTCACGTTTTCGGTGGTTTCGGTGCCCGAAACTGTCCATACGATATATTCACCTGCAGTACCGTCGTTGTTTGCGTCAAGTGACGAGCTGAACACCTTAATAGCGGTGCCGTCGTAGGTGAAGGTGAAGGTCGAATTAAGGTATTCTTCAACCGCCGGGTTGTAGCCCGAATAGTTGGCTGCAACGTATCCCGTATCGTAGGTGCCGATTACTGCGTCACCATTATAGAGAGTGAATACAATCGGTGTTTTGCTATTACCATTCGAGTTTGTAATCTGCATTTTCAGATTGCCAAAGCAGAAGGTGGATTTATCTCCCCAGTAGTTTACATTGCCATTGTTCCAGCCGTTCTGGTTGCTATATGCCCATGTAAACTTGGTCGAGAAAGTGAATCCTGACGAAAGGTTAAGTGTCTTATTATAAACCGCGCTGATGGAGTTATGGGTGTTTGAGTCACCTGCATAAATCTTTCCGTCGGTCATATTGGCATTGTCACCTGTAACAGTCCAGTCCTCGGTAACAAAGCCGCTGGTAACGTCACTTGTAAGTTCGGTGAATACTGCGTTCAGTTCGCCCTGCGCCTCATAGGTGAGGGTGTAGGTTGCATTGTACGAAACGATGTCGCCATTGAGCAACCAGTAACCAAACTGATAATTTGAATCGGTTACTACTGCGGTAAGGATTGCCTTGTCGCCGACCTTGTTACCGCCGGCAACGTAATCGACGCCGTTTTCGATAATCTTTCCGCCTTCGGTAAAGATTACGGTCATTGCCGAATCCTCTTTTTCTGCCACTTCGGAGTCAAAGAGGGCGGTGAGGCGAACTGTATTGATAAACTTAACTTCGAGATCAGCTTCGGTTGTGATGAGATTGCCTTCGCTATCGTACCAGCCGGTGAAGCCCTTGTCGCCCGTTTCAACAGCCGAAAGGATTACTGTTTGGCCGTACTGGACGCCTGCATTGTCAAGCAGCTTATCGCCAACGTAAACTGCACCATTTTCGGCGGTGATGTCGTAAACGGCATCTATTGTTTCGCCCTTGAGTGCGGCTTCGGCGGCAAAGAGTGCAGGTGCTGCATCGAGCTTTGCCTTGATTTCGTCGCTTACTGCGTCATAGTATTCTCTGGCCAGAGCAACCGTTGCTGCATCGGGCTCATTATTGAGTTCATTAAGGAATGCGTTGAATTCGGCAACCGTTGCAAAGGGTAATCCACCCTTAATCAAAAGGTCGGCAAAGTATTCAACATTCTTGAGATTCGAGCCGCCCCATCCCTTTTCGAGCTTGATGGTAGCTTCGGTAAGGTCGATGTTGCCAACTGTCACGTTTTCGGTGGTTTCGGTGCCAGAAACTGTCCATACGATGTATTCGCCTGCGGTACCATCATTGTTTGCGTCAAGTGACGAGCTGAATACCTTTACAGTAGTGCCGTCATAGGTGATGGTGAAGGTCGAATTGAGGTATTCCTCAACCGCTGAATTGTAGCCCGAATAGTTGGCTGCAACATATCCCGTATCGTAAGTACCGATTACTGCATCGCCATTATAGAGGGTGAAGATAATCGGTGTTTTGTTTCCGCCGTGTGAGTTTGCAATCTGCATTTTCAGATTGCCAAAGTAGAAGGTGGCCTTATCTCCCCAGTAGTTTACGTTGCCGTTGTTATAGCCGTTCTGGTTGCTATATGCCCAAGTAAACTTGGTCGAGAATACAAATCCTGACGAAATGTCAAGGGTGGTATTGTAAACAGCGGTGATACTGTTCTGATTGCTTCCGTTACCAGCATAAATCTTGCCATTCGAGATGGAAGCGTTATCACCCGTAACAGTCCAATCGCCAGCGTCAAAGCTGTTTTCGACTGTTACCAATGCGCTAAGCATCTCCTGGTCAAGCGGAGTGGCAAATACTGCGGTGAGGGTGCCTTCCTCGGTGAAGGTGATGGTGTATTCGGCATCACGTGAAATGATGATGCCGTTGAGTTCCCAGTATGCGAACTTGTAGCCGTCCATGGCAGCAACCGCACGGATTGTAGCCGAGGTGGAAACAAGACGGTCACCCATTACAAAGTCGGCTCCGTTTTCGGTAATTTTACCGCCGGTGGTTGCCGAAATTGTCATTCCCGAAATCTGCTTTTCGATAAACTTGGCAACGATTTCGGTATCGGGCTCAAAGATTACTGTGTATTCGGCATTTGCGCTCAAAAGCTCGCCGTCACCATTTATCCAGCCGACAAAGAGGTGGGTGTCATCGGCTACTGCGGTGAGGGTAACAGTTTCGCCGACGAGGTAATCCTTTGTGCCGGTGAATTCGGTATCGCCCTCCATAATCTTACCACCCTCGGTGGCGGTGATGGAGTATTCAACGTTTGTATCAGCGAATTTTTCTGCGCTGATGGAGGCAACGCGGTGATATGCGCCCAGCTCGAAGGTACCAAAGCCGATTCGTGCATCGTCAAATGCGTAGTCGGCGGTATTGCGAACTGCATTATATTCTTCGGGTGTGATGGTCATAATCGAAACGTCATCACTGCGTGTAATTGCAATATATCCGTTGATAAAGCGGATGTTATAGGTAAGCTGTGCGGCAGGAGCTGTATTTCCGCTGTCAACAAAGCTTGAACCAATCTTCACTCCGTTCATATAGAGGTCGTAGAGGAAGGATTTTACTCCGCTTGCATTTTTAAGCGGTCTGATACGCATTTCGAGAGCGCCAACGGAAAGTGAAGAATACTTAACGCTTGTAAAGTCACCGTCAGCAGCGTATGTTGACGAAGGATTCGTATTATTTTCAATCTTAACGGATACGTTGAAGTTCTTTCCGAGGTCAAATCTGCCGTTTGTGTATGCCCAAGCTTCTGCGCCTGATGCACCGATGAGCATTGTCATGGTGTTATTCGAGTACCAGAAGCGGAATCCTGCAAAGTCACCTTCGCTGATGGTAGCCGAGTAGGGTAAGGTTACTTCCTTGTCAAGTGCGATTTCGGCACTTTCGTCAGGAGTTGTAACCGCAGTGTCGGCCTTCTGTGCGAGGTTTTTGAAATAGTCAGAAATGTATTCTGCCGCCTTCTTATATCCTGCGTCGTTAAAGTGGAGTCCGTCGGCATCATAATATGTCTGCCAATCGTTGCCGTAAGCGGTGGTAAAGGCATTCATATCAATTACGTCGAGTCCGAGGTCGTTTGCTACCGCCTTTTGAATTGCGACGATGGCATCAACGTTTGTGTAATACTGATTATGCGATGCAGGAGAGGTCATAATGATAACCTTGCTGCCGACAGCGGTATAATCAGCGATAAGTGTACGGAGTTCTGCCTCGAACTTGGCTGTGGACGGATGTGCATAGTCCTGATATGCCGACCACTGCATATTCCAGTAGTTATCTACCGAGTCGTTTGTACCGAGCATGATTATGGTGTAATCGGCGGCAAACGAAATTGAACGGTAGTAGGAATTCTGGATATTATAAGGTGCGCCTGTATTGGACATAAGGGTTGCACCGCTACGTCCAAAGTTTACTACGTTAAACTTGTCGGTGCCGAGAATTCGCTGAAGCTCAGCAGGATAGCTGTATCCGCGACCTGTTGCACAAGCGCCCTGGGTGATTGAGTCACCGACTGATGCGATTGTGTAAAGGTGGTCGGTTTCGGTAGCGTCAATCGAGCGGAAACTCATTGAGCCGTAACCTGCAACTGCGTCAGAGAAGTAAGGATTGATTTCAAAGTAGTTTCCGCGCTGAATGGGGTCGAAATCGACGAAATTGCCGTTTTCGATAGCGTTGTTTACGAATGAATTGGGGTAATCGTGGGTATATCCTGCGCCAAACTTAACCTGAACACCGTCGATATATACTCTGATAGTGGTTTTGCCCGATTCGTCGTCAAAGTAAACGCCGAGTGTGTGCCATTCATTTTCGGTAAAGCAGGTGTCGCCGGCTACCACGCGGGCAAGCTGAACGTCACTGCCATTCTTTCTGATATAAATGATGCGAGAAGCATCCTCGGCGGCATACTTAATCTGCGAATAGCCGAGAACGTAGCCGTTATTGGTGGATGCAGAGGTGTTGCGAAGCTCGATTTCCCAGCCGCCTACCGCCTTGAACTGGGTGGTAAAGCCGCTATTGATAAAGTTGCCGACAGAGGCCGATGCGGCATCGTCAAATTTAACCGAGCCGTCTGACATCTTGAAGATGAGACGCTTATCAGATGTTGACCACTTGTCAGCGGTAAAGAAGCTCGACGGCATATTGCCGCTATCGATGGTGTCGGTTACGTCGTCGCCTTCACCGCCTTCTCCACCTTCACCGCTACCGCCGTTTTCGCAGGCGATGATGTAGCTTTCGTAAGGTTCTACTGCGGCTACGAGTTCCATCGAACCGACCGACTTAACCTTGTCAAAGAGGGCACGTGCGCGAGCAACCTGCTCGGTAGTAGAGTCGGAGTCGAGTCCCGAAAGGTAGGTTGTAAATGCGGCAACCGTGCTGTACGGGAACGTACCGGAAAGTGCAGGGTCACAGAGAACGGTGTTTCCTGCCTGGTTCTGTGCCCAGCCGCCAAACTTGAATACTTCAATAACCTTATCCGATGCGGTGATGGTTACAGGAACGGCAGATACGTTTTCGGTGCCGTCGGCAAGTGTCCATACAACGTCGTATGTGCCGTTAGAATTCTTTGTCTGTACCGACATTTTGCCGCCGGTGTAGGTGATGTAGTAGTAGGTGTTTCTTGCTATATAGTGTGACTTAAAGGTAGCGTCTCCTGCATCGAGTCCTGTGTCGGCCGATGCAACGAGTATATCGCCGTCATAAATATAAACACCCGTTTTGCGTGAACCTGCAAGGTTCTGACCACAGTCGATGAGAAGCTTCAAGTCGCCGAACATAAAGTAATGTCCGGTGCTGTTAAACAATGTAGCGTCGGGGTTGAATGTGGTTGCCATCTGGAACTTGAAACCGTCGACGAGGTTAAACTCATTCTTGCTCTGAAGTTTAATGTCGGCATTCATATTAGTCTGGACACGGTTGTTTAAGCCACCCCAGTTGGCAAACTTCTGGTCGCCTTTACTTGCTAAAATGTTCCAGTTCTTTGCCTGAGTTTCGTCGCCTGTGTTATCAAAGCCGACGAGTGAATCGTATTCGTTAACAACGATTGATGCGATTTCGTTATCGAGTTCAGAGGGCTCTTCGGTATCGTTTCCACCCGATTCTCCGCCGTTTTCGCCGCCCGATTCTCCGCCGTTTTCGCCGTTATCTCCACCTTCGCCGCTGTCACCGCCGTTTTCACAAGCGATGATGTAGCTTTCGTAAGGTGCGATTTCGGCTTTAAGTCCGCTGGAAGCAACGGCTTTTACTCCGTCAAAGAGGTAGCGTGCGTGAGCAACCTCGTCTGCTGACGAATTGCTGTCAAGTGCAGAAAGGTATGCTGCAAATTCGGCAACTGTTGCGTAGGGGAAGATTGTAGAAAGTGCAGGGTCACAAATAATTGTTGTATCGGTTTGTCCGTACTGTGAAAATCCGCTACACTTGAATATTTCAATAGTATTGTCGTCGAGACCGATTTCGACAGGAACGGCAGTAACGTTTGTGGTGCCGTTAGCAAGTGTCCATACGGCATCGTGTGTTCCGTTCGAGTTGATTGTCTGTAACGACATTTTGCCGTTAGCGTAAGTTATATAATAATATGTATAGTTTGCTGTATAGTACGATTTAAATGTAGCATCGTTTGCCGCATAGCCGGTGTCAGCCGATGCAACGAGGGTCTCTCCATTATAAATGTAAATACCTGCATTACATGAGCCGCCGGCATTCTGACCGTGGTCAACAACAAGCTTCACATCGCCGAACATAAAATAGTTTACACTACCCCAGAACTGTGTTGCGCCTGGGCTAAATGAAGTTGCCATCTGGAACTTGAAGCCGTCGGCAAGCACGAACTTATTTTTGTTCTTAACCTGGAAGTCCTTGCTCATATCGCTGTTTGCGCGATTGTTCTTTCCCGACCAGTTATTGAACTTAACTGTGTTGCTTGTAAGGTTGGTCCAGTTCTTTGCTTCGGTATCGGTACCGCTATTATCAAAGCCAACGAGTGAATCGTAATTATTGAGGACGATTGCCTTTAATTCATCGTCATAAAGGCCGCTGATTTCTCCGCCAACTTCGCCGCCCTCACCTTCGTTGCCGCCTTCGGGCTCAACCTGGGTGATTGATGCGTTGCGTGAATATAAGCTATCGTCATAGTCCATTGTTACGTTGTTACAGTTTACTACTGCAACGGCATAAGAGCCGGTGGTAGAGGCC
The DNA here is from genome assembly GCA_017381515.1 of Clostridia bacterium. GTDB lineage: Bacteria > Bacillota > Clostridia > Oscillospirales > Acutalibacteraceae > UMGS1976. The sequence goes on from JAFOCB010000149.1 coordinate 12,874, forward strand.
CATTCGTGCGGGTCACGACCATAGTTTGCAAAGGTGTTGCCCTTTATGGTAAGGCCGTCGGTAGCAGAAGCGTAGATTGAGGATGCGCCGCTTCCGTTAAAGACGTTGTTTGTGATTGTGATATTGTTATGTACGCCGGCGGCATAGTTGTCTCCGCCACCGTCGTCGCAGCCCTTAATTGCTACTACGCCGTAGTTTGAGTTAACCTTTGACACGCAGCAATTCTGGAACAGGTTGTTATCAATGGTTACGTTAGCCGACGGGCCCATTTCGTACCATGTCGAAATGTCTGCCGCCATGATTACGGCTGCAAGACGGGTATTCTTTACAGTACAGCCGGTGATTGAAACGTTTTCGCTACGGATGAGGAATGCACGCGCACGGCTTCCGTCAACGAGCGTGTCCTTGATGGTGATTTTCGGCATAAACTTTGTATTCTGGACAAAGCAACCCGAGGTAACTCCGCTGGGGAGTGAATCTACCTTCAAAGAGGTGCCGCTGAATGACGAAATAGTAGCGGTACCGAGCAAGGTCCAGTCGTCCTTATAGAAACGGACTACGTCACCTGCGCTACCCCAAGTGGATTCGAGTGAACCCGATGACCAGCCGTCAACGATGGTTGCGCTATTGGTACCTGTACCGGTAACCTTTGCTGCGCGTGAATGTGAGTTGAGGGCATCGTCACCCATTCCCTTGAATGAGCAGTTGTCAATTTTAATTTCACCCGAGATGCCGAGAAGGTGGATACCGTCAACGTTTGAGCCCCAGTAGGTCGGAGCGTCTGCCTTCGGTCCAACATTGAGTCGGGTAAAGGAATAGTCAGAGTTTGAGCCGGTGCAGTAGAATACGTCGGCAGGTGTCGAATAAACGTTTACGTCCTCGACGGTGAGTCCCTTTACACTAGTGAGCTGGAATGCAGGAACTGCGCCCGTTCCGAGTGAGAAACGAACAACGAGTGTCTTTCCTACCGAGAAGTAATACCAGCTTCCGCCGCCGTTACCGGTGATGGTGTACTTGTTTCCCGAAAGGGTACCGGTAAAGCCGCTGGACGTATTGGTTGTGAAATGCTCGCAAACGGGGGTACCGTTATCGTCGAGCTGATTTAAGCACTGAATAAATTCGCCGCCGGTCAGCGCATTCTTATACGAGCCGTCGAGGAATTTATCATCCAGCTGAATGGTAATCGAATCGCCTGCTGTAGCAGTAATCGTACCGCTGACAGAGGTGTAATCCTGATAGTCGAAATTGAGTCCCTTGATGGTAAGGTTGGTACAGTTGGACGCCTTTACCATAAAGGTA
>JAFOCB010000150.1 GCA_017381515.1 Clostridia bacterium
TCACCTCCTTTCTATGGAGAAAAGCGGAGAAAAGACGGTTTGAAAAATCGGCGGAACAGACTGCTTGCAGGCTGGAACGGCGGATTTTATCAAAACGAGTTTGCGTAGCAAACACATGAGTATCACGAAGTGATACGAATGGCTTTTGGACGCTTAAGGTTGTGAATAAAATATTCATTGTTCGGTTTTGAAGGATCAAACCTTCAATAAAAGAAATGCACCTTGAAAACTGAATACAAGTAAAGCAAAAATAGAGTCAATCGAGAAAAATAATTTTCTATTTTCAAAAATGAAGTAACGAAAGTTACAACCGTTGTATCGCTACAACGAAACATTCCAGAGAAATAGCTATAAAATTTCGAAAAAATAATGTGAAAACATTATGACTGGTCAAGCAAGAAAGAGCATAAGGTGAATGCCTTGGCACTAGGAGCCGATGAAAGACGTGGTAAGCTGCGATAAGCTTCGGGGAGGCGCAAACAGCCATCGATCCGGAGATTTCTGAATGGGGAAACCTACTTGAGCAAACCTCAAGTATCCGTGCATGAATCCATAGTGTACGGAAGGGAACGCTGTGAACTGAAACATCTAAGTAGCAGTAGGAGGAGAAAGAAAACTCGATTTCCTTAGTAGCGGCGAGCGAACGGGAAAGAGGCCAAACCGAAGGACCTGGTTCTTCGGGGTTGCGGACTGCATTTAGCATCGCGAATCGATAGCCGAATGGTTTTGGGAAAGCCAACCATAGACGGTGAAAGTCCAGTAGGCGAAATCGTGAAGCGGCGAGCAGGATCCAGAGTACCACGAGACACGAGAAACCTTGTGGGAAGCCGGGGGGACCACCCCCCAAGCCTAAATACTCCCTAGTGACCGATAGTGAAGCAGTACTGTGAAGGAAAGGTGAAAAGGACCCCGGGAGGGGAGTGAAAGAGAACCTGAAACCTTATGCTTACAAACAGTCAGAGGGCTTAGTGCCTGATGGCGTACTTTTTGTAGAACGGTCCGGCGAGTTACTAATGCCAGCGAGGTTAAGTGGTCAGAAGCCACGGAGCCGAAGGGAAACCAAGTCTGAATAGGGCGTAAAGTTAGTATTAGTAGACCCGAAACCGGGTGACCTATCCATGTCCAGGTTGAAGCAGCCGTAAAAGGCGTTGGAGGACCGAACCCACGTCTGTTGAAAAGGGCGGGGATGAGGTGTGGATAGCGGAGAAATTCCAATCGAACCCGGAGATAGCTGGTTCTCCTCGAAATAGCTTTAGGGCTAGCCTCGTATTAGATTACTGGAGGTAGAGCACTGAATAGCCTAGGGGGCCCAAAGCTTACCGAAGCTTATCAAACTTCGAATGCCAGATAATTGATGTACGGGAGTCAGTCCGCGAGAGATAAGTTCCGCGGGCAAAAGGGAAACACCCCAGACCTACTGCTAAGGTCCCAAAGTGCACGTTAAGTGGAGAAGGATGTGTGATTGCACAGACAACCAGGATGTTGGCTCAGAAGCAGCCATTCATTCAAAGAGTGCGTAATAGCTCACTGGTCGAGTGGTCATGCGCCGAAGATGTACCGGGGCTCAAACGTGACACCGAAGCATAGGATTCGTTTTTTACGAGTGGTAGAGGAGCATTCTGTACGGGCAGAAGCCAGATCGAGAGGACTGGTGGACTGTATTCAAGAGAGAATGCCGGTATGAGTAGCGAGAGGCATGCGAGAAACATGCCCGTCGAAAGCCTAAGGTTTCCTGGGGAAGGTTCATCCGCCCAGGGTAAGTCGGGACCTAAGCCGAGGACGATAGTCGTAGGCGATGGACAGCAGGTTGAGATTCCTGCACCGCCTTGAGAATGATGCAATGACACAGAAGGATAGCATGAGCCGGGTGATGGTCAACTCGGTTTCCACTGCGAGGCTGTTTGGTAGTGAAGTACGCCAAACGTTCGGCTGAGCTGAAGAGGGAGCGAAATTGAAGTAGCGAAGCATGCGATTTCACGCTGGCGAGAAAAGTTGCTGGTTTATCGAAAAGGCGCCCGTACCGCAATCCGACGCAGGTAGGCGAGGTGAGAATCCTAAGACGAACGGGAGAACCCTTGTTAAGGAACTCGGCA
>JAFOCB010000151.1 GCA_017381515.1 Clostridia bacterium
CTTGTTCTGCTCGGGTGTGAGCCCCATTTCATCAAAAATGCGCCTCTGGAAGTACGAACGTTCTTCAGTGGGGGTTATTGTAGTAGTTTCATCCATGACTTCTCCTCGGCTATTCTAATGAACTCTGCGAGGGCTTTCACCTCGATATCTTGATACTCATCTGAGTGGATGTAGCGTAAATGTAGCACATTGCATTTGCCAAAGCGTTCATTGCCCAGGACAAACTGATGGTGGCAGGTGACTTCATCTGCCTCAAACATCTCGTTTCCAAGAAAAGCATCCATCAATGGGGCATAGCCGATGATATCCGAGCAAAGCAAATAGCAACACCCCTCTTCAGTCGAAGAGAATACGGCGTATTGTGGTGTATTTGGTTTCATCATTATACAATATAAGCTTTTTTATACTTGTTATATACATCTATTACAGTGCTCAACTCGAGCTCTGTCCAGCGGCTTCTGCCACCCATACGCGTATAGAAACGAGATCGCTTCCATCCTGTGCGTTTACAAACATCTTCAAGGAACAATGCCTTGAACTCTCTATCCATGAGGTGATAGAACTCGTTTACTTCAGATATTCTATGCATGGCTTACAAGTATGGATGGTTCAAGTTCAACAATCGGGCTATTGGGATAAACAGCATCGTATCCAAATTTGACGGCAATGCCGTTAATATAGGATTTACGATTAGCGTTTGGAGTGGACGCACCATCACGCCACTTGTAATAACAGGAGAAAGAGATTTGGCAGCTCTCAATTATCTGCCTACGAATCTCAAAATAGAGGGATTTATCAACATGTGATAGAAAATCCCGAAATCTTTTGTCATTTTTTTTCATAAAAAATCAATTTTTTTTGGTTTTTTCTTGCATATGTTGGAAAAAAGGTGTAATTTTGCACCGTTTTCGCTTGCAAAGGTACGACATTTTGTCGGATTGTGCAAGTATTTTGTAGTTTTTGTGTGAATTTTTATCACTTTTTTTATGAAATCCGAAGAAATAGCAAAAAGATTGACTGAATTTCGCAAATCACAGCACATCACTGTGAGAGTATTAAGCGAACAGATAGGCATGGAAGAAGGCACCTTGGGCATTCAACTGCTCGGAAAGCGAAATATAGCCTACTCTACTCTGGAGAAAATCATAGAGACTTACCCACAGCTATCTATTGAGTGGGTACTTTTCGGAAGAGGCGAAATGCTCCTCACTGAGGAACAGGTCAATTTTGCAGCTTTCAAGGTGGAGAATGATGAACTCAAAATGCAGGTCAAAGAGCAGCAAGAACAAATCAAAAAACTCGAAGCGCAGGTAGAAGTACTTATGAGGACGATTCACGGCAAGATGGAGGGATAACTCACATTTTATATTTCGTGCGCTCACACGCAAGAAAAAGGGGCAATAAGAGGAAGGAAACCGCAGGTAGTCATCTGCGGTTTTCTTATATAAGAGTACTTTATAAGGATACACAAATCGTCATAGGGACTTTTAAGCGCTTGGAAAAAAAGTGTAAATTTTTTGGACGAATTATTTGTGTATATCAGAAATTTATAGTACCTTTGCAGCAGAAAAATCGTCATCAAAATCGGACCTCAAATCGGTACAAAATCGAACCTGAA
>JAFOCB010000152.1 GCA_017381515.1 Clostridia bacterium
CGGATTGCTCAAATATTCGTTTTCCGAGCCAGGTCAGAGCCACACGCGCGACGAAAGCCGACCTTGACGAGATCAAACCTTATCTCACGGAATACTGTGCCCTTTTGGGACTTGAAGTAAACGACGTAATGAATGCAGAATTTACCGTTATTACGCCTGATACAAAAAATCCATATAAACAAATGTACGTTGCAAATTAAGGAAAGAAAGAGGTAGTGAAATGAAGTACACGAAAGAGGAAGTTATGCAATACGTAAAGGAGGAGGACGTGAAGTTTATCCGTCTTGCGTTTTGCGATATTTACGGCAAACAAAAGAATATTTCCATTATGCCGAGTGAGCTTCCTCGCGCCTTTAAGGACGGCATCGCTTTTGACGCATCTGCCATCCGAGGCTTCGGTGATGAAACTCACTCCGACCTAATGCTACACCCTGATCCGTCCACGCTCTCGGTGCTTCCATGGCGTCCCGAGCATGGGCGTGTGGTTCGTATGTTCTGTACGATCACCTATCCCGACGGAAGAATTTTTGAATGCGACACAAGAAGCATTCTGATCCGTGCTATTGACGAAGCTAAAAAATGCGGAATTGCCTTTGATTTCGGTCCCGAGCTTGAATTTTATCTATTTAAGCTGGACGAGCTTGGCAACAAAACCGATACGCCTTATGACGAGGCAGGTTATATGGATATTGCTCCCGAGGATAGGGGCGAAAACATTCGCCGAGAGATCTGCCTGATGCTGGAACAGATGGGCATCCGCCCCGAAAGCTCACATCACGAGGAGGGGCCGGGACAAAACGAGATCGATTTCCGCTATTCCGATGCCTTGACTGCCGCAGATAACTCGCAGACCTTTGAAACCGTTGTAAAAACCGTTTCGGGCAGAAACGGTCTGTGGGCTGATTTCACGCCAAAGCCCTTGAAGGACAAAGCGGGAAACGGCTTTCACATCAATATTTCAGCGAACAGCGAAAAAGGCGAGGTATCGCTTTCACACATCATCGCGGGAGTGCTGGAATTCATTCCCGAAATGACCGCCTTTTTGAATCCTTCTAAGTCTTCCTATGAAAGATTCGGTCAAAGCAAAGCACCTGCCTATATTTCCTGGTCGGCTGAAAACCGCTCTCAGCTTGTTCGCGTTCCTGCCGCCGTTTACGAGCAGAAGCGCGTTGAGCTTCGTTCTCCTGACCCAACGGCAAACCCTTATCTTGCCTTTGCGCTTCTCATCTATGCGGGACTGTACGGTATTCAGAATAATCTAACCCCGCCTCCCGCCTCCGATATCAACCTCTTTAAAGCGGACGAAGAAACGCTGAGTCAGTTTAAGAAGCTTCCATCTTCTCTTGATGAAGCGATTACCGTTATGAAGGAAAGCACATTTATTCGCAAACATCTGCCGGAGCAGATCATAGAGCTTTACAGCAGAAAACTCATCTGATAACAATCAAATCTACAGTGGAAGGAGGGAGTAATGTGAGCTTACAGGAACAGATTTACAGTGTTCTGGTCGTTTCTGCGTCCGACACTTTCAATTCAGCACTTATCCCATTACTCCCCGATTCCAAATTTGACCCCGTCCGTTTTGAAACGAGCGTCAATGCCGCCAAGCGTGCTTTGGCAGACCGTACCTATGATTTTATCGTCATTAACTCTCCCCTTCCCGATGACGCAGGCGTTCGCTTTGCGATGGATCTTTCCGGGCTGAAAACCTCCGTAGCATTGTTAATGGTTCGCTCGGACGTTTACGC
>JAFOCB010000153.1 GCA_017381515.1 Clostridia bacterium
AAAATCGCGGGACCGGTGATCGTGTACGGCGTAATGGCAAGTGTGATTTACGGTGTTGTGTATTGGATAATAAATTTATTATAAATAAGATGCTTTAAAAAAGGGCTGTCGGTCGGGTTATCTTGCATTTTGGCAATCCCTCCGTCAAAAATCAGAGACTTTTACCACCTCCCTTTATACAAGGGAGGCAATTAAAAAAGGTCGCGCTGTAATTAGCACGACCTTTTATTATTTATACTATTATATTATTCCTTGCAGGATTTCTTTGCTGTGAGAACTACGCAAGCGCCAGCTGCGAGGAGGGTTACAACAACTGCTACGAACGGAAGAACTGTTCTGCTATCGCCGGTCTTTCCGCTGTTGCCGCCGGTTGAACCTGAGTTGGTGCCGGTAGTACCGGTTGAGCCGTTGCCGGTTCTGGTGGTTGAGTAGAACTTCTTAGCAAACCAGAGGCCGTAAGCATAGTTTGTCTTGTCCTTTGAGTTGTTGCCTGCTGCTACAACTGAGATTTCGGCTGCTGAGAAGTCAGCATCCTTTACGTTGTAGTATGAAGTAACGCCGTTAGCTGAGTCAACAGAAACGAGGGTTGAGTCAACAACGTTCCATGCCATTGTGGTATTGTCCTTGATTACATAGAGCTTACCAACCTGGGTGCCATCCTGTGTGAAACGGATGCCATAAGTACCGCTGAAGTTAGCGTCGAGCTGAACGTAACCAATCTTTTCTTCCTTGTACCAGAGCTCAGCGATGTACTGAGAAACACCTTCCTGCTGGTTACCAATCTTAAGAGTAACGTCGCCTACGATAAGCTCATACTTTTCGCCAAAGCAATTCTTTGTAGCGGAAGTATCGTTATTCTCTCTGTTGAAGGTAACAGATGCCTGCCATGTCTTACCAAGGTCGAGTGATTCGAAGTATGTAAGACCATTAACTTCCTTGCCATTAGCATAGAGAAGTCCGTTTGTGCCGATCTTGTCGGTGTCACCATCAAAGTTTTCGCCGTCGAATTTGTCAAACTTGATAATCTTGTTAGCATCAAGCTTTTCCTGAGTTGTTTCGACAACTTCGATAGAAGAAGTATCTTCCATAGAAGAATCTTCTGCGAATGCAACAACAGACATGGTTGCAATAATGCAGAAGGCTACGAGCAAAGAAATAATAGTTTTTAAGCTTTTCATGAATTTTCTCTCCTTTAGAAATATGGGGATTTAGATAATATCCCCCTCATACATTGTTCATTATACAAGCGATTTGGCAATATGTCAACAGAAAAATTGCAAGATTTTTCAATTTTTTTAATTCATATATTAAAATTGTGAATATTTGCGATTAACCCATCTCAAAAGTCTGCTTTATTACGACATATAGAGCATATAAATAAGAAACGCAAGCATTACCACGTTAGCAACAAGCATTACCGGTATTCCGATCGAAAAACTTCTCTTCTTTTTCTTATGGCGCGACTTTTTCATCGCGATTATGGTGCCTAAACTTCCGCCGAGAATGGATACGGAAAAAAGTATATTTTCAGGGACTCTCACCTTTCCCGCACGTGCTCTTTCCTTATCGACTTTCATAACACAATAGCCGACAATATTGATGATTATAAAGTAAAAAACGTATATAAAAAATGTTTGGGTCGCACGAATATGAGGAAATTCCATAAAATCGCGTATTTTCGCCCACATCTCTTCTGATAACATACTCTTTCCTCCCTTTTTTTATTATAGATAAAACGCAGTTTTACATCCGAGGCAAACTGCAAACTCACGTTTATGAACTTCCTTTACCTTTATGCCGATAACCTTTATATCCGTTTCGGCTGAATAAACGACACATTCGGTGACCGAATTGCAATTTTTACATTTCATAAGCTGCTTTCGATTCGACTTTACCGTTGATGGTACAGATACAGGACTTATCATAAAAAGTAACCTCGTCAAAAATCTTAAATTTCGACCATTATACCCATACAATTTTAATCATTTTTTTGTGTTTGTCAACATTTTATCGATTTATTTTACATATAACAAAGTTTGCATATTGAAGATGACGAGGAAATATAATATAATAGTATGGTTAGGAGGTGCTATCTTATTATGAAACGTATTCTTATACTTATTATGGTTTTGACAATTTTTTTATCCACCTCCTGCTCAAATAAAAGCATATCAAGCACCGACCTTTCGCAATCTAATGGGTTGCAAAGCGATGATACCTCCTCGGTAAAAAACGTCTTTGACACGTCGGACGAGCTGAGGGGCGTTTGGATTAGCTACGGCGAAATGGGCAGCGCGTTTAATGGCGATTTTTATAAGAACATCGACGAAATGCTCGATAATATCAAAAATCTCGGCTTTAACACCGCCTTTGTTCACATGAGGGCGTTCTGCGATGCCTTTTACCCGTCGGAGATTTTTCCGTGGTCGGCTTATATTTCGGGTGAGCAAGGGGTTTCTCCCGGCTTTGACCCGCTGGAATACATAATCAAATCGGCAAAAAAGCGAAATATCGAAATCCACGCCTGGCTAAATCCGTACAGGGTTTCATATTCGACCGAGAGTCCCTATTCCTTGAGCGAAAAGAATCCCGTCAGAAAATATATGACCGATAACCCGTATTCCACCTTTGCGGTAGGATACGACGGCGGACTATACCTCAATCCTGCAAACGACGACGCTAACAAGCTGATTGTCGACGGGGTAAAGGAAATTATCGAAAATTACGAGGTTGACGGCATACACTTTGACGATTACTTCTATCCCACGATGAACGAAAGCTTCGATATGTCGGACTACCTCGACTACACGACAAAGAGCGCAAATCCCCTTCCACTCGCCGATTGGCGCAGAGAAAACGTCAACCAAATGCTGAAAACGGTATATGACAAGATAAAGAAAAAGGATAAAAACATCAGTTTCGGCATCAGTCCCGCGGGAAATAATCAGCTTAATTACAACGAACTTTATGCTGACGTCGGCGCGTGGATAAAAGGCGGCTACGTCGATTATATCATTCCCCAGCTTTATTTCGGCTACGATTTTTCTATCGAGCGACTGCAATACGACAACCTCGTTTATGAATGGTCAAAGTATAAAAGTGACGTCACCCTTTATGCAGGGCTCGGCGCATATAAAATCGAAAACGCTACCGGCACCGAAAAGGATGAATGGTCAAGCGGATGTATAATGGAAAAGATGATTAACTATTCGCGAGGATACAAATATAGCGGATTCGTTATTTTCAGCTACGCATCGCTTTTTTCGGACGATGAGCTGAACACAGAGGAAAGAAACAGAATTCATGCCCTGATTGGAGATAACTAAAAAATGTCAAAACACGAAAAGAAATCACGCCTATTCAAATGGTTTTCGGCTCTGCCGAAATGGCGCAAGCTGACACTTTGCATACTGTCGGCTCTGTTGACCGCGGCTATAATCGCCACCTCAACGCTAGCCATTTTCGGTAAGCTCGACGAAGCGATCGAGGTCATTTCGGGAAAGCATATTACCAATCGCGCCGAGGACCCGTATCTGACCGTAAACGCAGGAAATACACCCAAATATCCGATAACCGCCGACCCCGACCCCGTCGGCGCGACTCTGCTTGCTTCGTACATACGCAAAGGCACCGATTACGACCTTGACGGCAATTGGAAAAAACAGATTACGTCGGCAGTTTCGTCCATTTCAAAATACGGATTCAACTGCATCATTCTGCCGCTTAACTGCGATGGGGATAAAATATATGGTGGTGACAATGACGTCCTCGACCACGTAATTAAAGAGGCGGAAAAAAAGTCACTCGCCGTTTATGGCGAATATAGTTTGCTTGCCAAAAAGGGTGGACGATATAACATCTCAAACGACCAGCACATTGCCGAGATAACAGGCGAAATCGAACACATAGTCACTTCCTACGCCCTCAGCGGAATACTTATCACCGATTACTACACCGAAATTGGTGACGGCGACTATTCCGCATACATAAAATCGGGTAGCGGAATGGGCTTTGACGCATATTTACGCGACCGACTCGCATCCGCCATTGGCGGAATCGGAAAGACAATAGACAGAATAAGCGAAGGCATTACCTACGGAATCACAGCCGATGCCGTTTGGGCCTCAAAGAAGGCGGTTGAAGGCGGCTTTGAATGTAAAAACGAGGTGTTTCAGGCGCTGACAAACGGTCACGCAGACACGGTGCTTTGGCTGAATAAAGGATATGCCGATTGCGTATTCGTTTCTATCCCCTACTCGACCAGAGATGCCGACATCCCCTTTGGCAATATAGCAAAATGGTGGGCTACCATGGTTGGCGGAAAGGCAGGGCTCAACTTTACACTGGCGGCATACAACGTCGGCTCGGGTGAAACGTGGGATTCACCGACTCAGCTCGCCGACCAGCTCGCCTCAATCCCCGCCCTCAGCGCAAGCGGATACGCCTTTGACAGTATTTCCGCGCTGGTAAATGACAAGACCGATAATACAAAAAACGCTATAAAATATCTGAACGACAACGATTTAATGGGTATTACCGAGCTGTCCTTCACCTCGGTATATTCCGACTCGTTCACCACTTACAGTAAAACACTTGCCTTCACGGGAGCATCCGACCCGATGCATCCGCTGAAAATGAATTCCGCCGAGGTAAAGAGGACGGCAAGAGGATATTTTTCCTTCAACGTCGTGCTGAAGGAGGGTAAAAACACCTTCACCTTCGAGCATAAGGGTAAAAAGCGCACATTCACCGTCACATACGAGGCGATTATCATAAAGCGAGTTGCCCCAAGGTCAGACCAGCAACTAAACGGCGGATCGGTAATTTCGGTATCGGCGACTGCTCGAAACGGCTCGATAATCACCGCGACGCTGAATGGTCAGACCATCAAACTATCGCAAATCGGCACCATCAATAATGATACGTCGGTACAGCAAGAATTCTACGACTTTACGGGTGTATTCAAGCTTCCCGAATCAAAGGACACTCCGCAAAATTTGGGCAACATCAGATTCAATGCCTCATGCGGTTCGCTTTCGGAATACGTCGATGGAGGAAAAATTACCATTCGTGCAAAGAACGACGTGGTAATCAATTCGAGCGGCGGAAACTATCAGAGCGGATACGGTATCCAGGTAGGTGTAGGTACCCGCTACGTCGCAGAAGTCACCACCCAGCAGGCAGAAACCTTTGACGGCAGCTTAATTGACGAGCGTTCACGTCCGACAAACGCGTATCTCCCCGCAGGTACTGTCGATTACTGTAACGAAAACGACATCATCTTTTACAATTCCTCCTCGTCGGACAATGCGATTTTCCGACAGCTCGATTACGGCAAACGTATATACACCGAGGACGTTGCTATTTTCAAGGCAATCCTACCCGAAACAAACTCGATTACACTCAAATCGACCGAAACGGTCGGCAGGCATACCGTAATGACCTTTGACACACAGTGGAAGGCGCCATTTAACGTAACACTCGGAAATCAGAGCTATAAAAATCCGTATAAGCCGAATGACCGACCCGATTATACGGTTGACAGCGTTACATTTAACTATATCGACATCGAATTCTGCTACACAGTATCGGCGCAGGGTAAAATCGTTTTAGACAATCATCCGGTATTTTCAAAGGGTGAATGGATAAAGAGCGGAAGCAATTACGTGCTTCGACTGCATCTCAAAAAAGCAGGTTCATTCTATGGCTGGACGGCGCAGTATAACGAAAAAAATCAGCTCGAATTCTATTTCCTCAACCCTGCCAAAATTACCGCCGCACCGACCTATTACGGATACCGCCTGGACGGAGTGGTGATTATGCTCGACCCCGGTCACGGTGGAAAAAGTGACCCCGGTGCCGTTGGCTCGAACAGCACCAATACCGAAGCGGTGCTTAACCTTTTCCTCGCGAATAAGATAAAGCGCGAGCTCGAAAATATCGGCGCTACTGTGGTAATGACACACACGTCAAACACACTTTTCCATCTGTACGAGCGAAATGCCATGTCGAATGAAGTCAAGCCGGATATTTTCATTTCTATCCACCGAAACGGCTCGTCATCCACCTCGGCAAACGGCTATTCAAACTTTTATTTCCACCCCTATTCAAAAGCGCTGGCAAAGGCGGTTTATGACCGCACTGTTCAGGCATTTGACGACAAGCGGAATTATAACTACTACCCATTCTACGTCACGCGAATAAGTTGCTGCCCCGCCATTTTGACCGAGAATGGATTTATGACAAACGCAATGGACTTTGCAAAGATTCAGACCGACTCGCACAACGAGCTTAACGCATACTACACCGTTCAGGGAATCGTCGATTACTTTGCATCAATCCAGCAGTAACGGAAAATATAAAAGACCGTCTTTAGGAGCGCTCATATAGGGACAAATTGGTTTTTCGCATAAATTCGACACAATTCTTAGCAACAAATCCTTGTAATACACAAAGTATTACTGCGGCTTAGTTGCTTTGAATCCTAGCCGAATTTATTGCTATAAAACTGCAAAGCACCTAAAACAGATGGATTTTTGATAGTATAAAAGGCACAACACCGCAGTCACGCTGTCGCGTACTGCGGTGTTGTAATGTATTAGACTGCAAAAAGACACTGTTTTAAGCGAATTATCCCTATGTGAACGCTCCTTTCAAGGCGGTCTTTTATTGTCCATTTTTAGTTGAAGAAAATGGGTGGAAATGGTATAATGTAAATATCATTGAACAAAGGACGGAAAAAACGAGTATGAAATTCTTACATCTTTCGGATTTGCATATCGGAATACGGCTTAACGAATTTTCGTTGCAGGAGGACCAGAAATTCATTCTGGACCAAATTGTCGGCATTACAAAAAGAGAAAAGCCCGATGCCGTTGTAATCGCAGGTGATATTTATGACAAGTCGGTGCCTTCGGTCGAAGGTGTCCGCCTGTTTGACGATTTTCTGACGGCGATTGCCGAAATTAAAATTCCCGTCCTCGCAATCAGCGGCAATCACGATTCCGCCGAGCGACTTTCCTTCGGTACGCGACTGATGAAAATAAGCGGAGTGCATATTGCCTCCACCTTTTCGGGTGCTCCCGAACGAATCACGCTGACCGACGAGCTTGGCGAGGTCAACTTCTGGCTTCTGCCCTTCATAAAACCGGCAACCGTTCGCCGATTCTTTCCCGAAAACGAAATCGCAACCTACAACGACGCGGTAAAAATGGCAATCGCCGCTGCTTCACTAAACCCCGACGAAAGAAACGTTTTGGTCGCCCATCAGTTTGTCACCGGTGCTACAACAAGCGAATCGGAACAAATTACAGCAGGTGGACTCGATAACGTGGATGCCGAGCTTTTTGACGATTTTGATTATGTTGCGCTCGGTCACATTCACAAGCCGCAAAAAATTCGTCGCGACGAGGTACGCTACTGCGGTACTCCGCTCAAATACTCGTTCAGCGAGGCATCGCATAATAAATCGGTTTCGCTCGTAACCCTTTGCGAAAAAGGAAAGGTCACCATTGACGAAATCGAGCTTATTCCCCTTCGCGATATGCGTGAAATAAAGGGCAGCTACGACGAGCTGACGTTGAGAAAAAATTACGAAAACACCAACCGATTCGATTATTTGCGGGTAATCCTCACCGACGAGGATGAAATCCCCGATGCAATCGCACTCATGAGAAACATTTATCCCAACATAATGCGACTCGATTACGATAACCGACGCACCCGTACAACAAGCGTCATTGACGGCACCGACAAAATTGAAGAAAAGTCACCGCAGGAGCTTTTTAACGAGCTGTATGAGCTGCAAATGGGAGTCAAAATGAGCGAAGGTCAGCTAAAAATCGTTTCTGAAATGGTAAAAGATATATGGGAGGGTGAAAAATGAGACCGATAAAGCTTACCGTCAGCGCCTTTGGCCCTTATGCCGGTAAAACCGTTTTTGACCTGGATTTGCTCGGTGAAAAGGGACTGTATTTGATTACAGGAGACACCGGCGCAGGAAAGACCACCATTTTTGATGCCATCGTTTTTGCCCTCTATGGCGAGGCAAGTGGCTCATCGCGTCAGACCAGCACCTTCCGCAGTAAATATGCCGCAGATGATACACCGACCTTTGTCGAGCTTGTGTTCGACTACGCAGGTCAGATTTATACAGTAAGGCGAAATCCCGAATATCCCCGCCCGTCAAAAAGGGGTGACGGCTTCACTACACAAGACGCCGATGCGACCCTCACCCGTCCCGACGGTACGACGGTGACAAAAATGAGAGATGTCACAAAGGCAATTTCCGAGCTTATCGGCGTGGACAAAAATCAGTTTTCGCAAATTGCGATGATTGCTCAAGGCGACTTTTTACGCCTGCTACTCGCGGGGACTACCGAAAGAAGTGCTGTATTCCGTCGAATTTTTAAGACCGAAGGATACGGAAAGCTGCAGGAAATGCTAAAAGCGAAATTCCGCGAGGTAAACAACGAGCTGTCCGAGCTTAACCGCGGTGCAAAACAGACGGTTGAAGGAATCCGATTGGCTGAGGAAAGTCCCTTTTTCGCCCAATTAGAGCAGATAAAAAACGGCGAGGTTATTCAGTCTGACATGGCGATTCCGCTAATCGACTGCATTTTAGCCGAGGACAATGCCGCCCTTAAATCTATCAACCTGAACATCGAGGGATATGATAAAAAAATAAATAAAATCGCCCTTTCGCTTTCGAGGGCAAAGGATGCCGAAAAGGCAAAACTCGAACTCGAAGCCGCGCAAAAATACCTTATTGACAACAAGCCGATTTTAACGGAAGCCGAAAGTCGGCTCGATGCCGAGAACAAAAAGGCGAACGAGCGGCAGGAAATCAAGCTGAAAATACAGCAGCTCACCGAACGACTCAAAAAATACGACCAAATCGACCAATTTGACAGGGATATTGCCGCTAAACAGAGCGAAATCAACTCGACCGAAAGGTCACGCGATACACTCAATAATGACATCATCACACTCGACAAAACGATAAACGAAACCAAAGATTTCATTTCGTCGCTCGATGACGTCGAGGCAAAAAAGGTCGGTGCCGAAAACGAGCTTGAACGCCTAAACCAAATCAGCGAAAAGCTGAAAAGCATAGACGAAAAGTTCGAAAACTACGATAAAATCAAAAAAGAGTACACCGATGCTTCCGCCAAATATAACAAGGTGAAGGAACTTTTTGCCGCGAAAAACGCCGAAGCAGACCGACTCGAAGCGGCATGGCTCGATGAACAGGCAGGCATCCTCGCCACAACACTTCGCGATGGCGACCCGTGTCCCGTTTGCGGCTCGGTAAATCATCCCTGCCCAGCAACTTTGAGCGAAAATGCGCCCGACGAGGCAAAGGTCAAGACGGCAAAAGCGGAGCGCGAAAACCTGCGTATAGATATGGAAAGCGCAAGTGCCGATGCCGGCGAACTGAAAGGAAGGGCGCAGGCGCTTGCCAACGAGATAATCGAGCTGAGCGGCGAATATGTTTCGAGCGAATCGTCAAACCCGAAAGAAGCCCTCGCCGAGTACAACAAAAGTCACGTCGAAGCAGTCGATTTGGCAAAAGCCAAGGTGGACGAGCTAGATGCGCTGATAAAGAAAAAGGTAACCGCTGCCGAAGCTTTGCCTACCAAGGAAACCGAACTTGGTAACAAAAAGGCGGAGCTTTCGACCACCGAACAGAAGCTCGCTCGTCTTTCTGCCGAAAAAACGGCTCTTGCGCAAAATAAAGATTCGGCACTGGCAGAGCTTGAATTCAGGTCAAAGGCGGATTCCGAGAACGAAATCGCCACCCTGAAAGAAAAGAGTGACGCGCTTGAAAGCGCCTACAACAACGCAAAGCAAAGCCACGACGAGCTTGCAAAGTCGGTTGCCAAAAAAGAGGCGGTCATAAAGGCACTCACCGAGAGTGTCGCAACCTACGTCGAGATTGATACCGACTCGCTTGAAACAGAACTGACGGCGCTTAAAGCCGAAAGGGTTGCCGCAAACGAGCTTCGCGACCGAATCACCGCGCGAATAAGCACGAATGATGCGGCTCGCAAGGATATAAGCCATCGTGCAGAGCGACTTTGCAAGGTGGAAGAAAAATGGCAAGAAATAAAGGCGCTTTCCGATACGGCAAACGGCTCGGTAAGCGGAAGGGAACGAATTGCGCTCGAAACGTATATTCAGATGACCTACTTTGACCACGTTATAAGAAGAGCCAATCTACGCCTGATGTCCATGACCGACGGACAATACGAGCTTGTTAGACGCTCATCCGCCGACAACAAGCAGTCGCAGAGCGGATTGGAGCTGGACATTAAGGACCACGGCAACGGCTCCTTGCGTGCGGTAAACACCCTTTCGGGTGGTGAATCGTTTATGGCATCATTGTCGCTTGCGCTCGGTCTTTCGGACGAAATTCAGTCGTCGGCGGGTGGAGTGCGGCTCGACACCATGTTCATCGACGAGGGCTTTGGCTCTCTCGACGACCACGCGCTCGACCAAGCAATAAACGCACTTATTCGGCTTTCGGATTCCAACCGATTGGTCGGAATTATCTCGCACGTCGGTGAGCTTAAACGACGCATCGACCACCAAATCCTCATTAAAAAGGAAAAATCAGGCGGTAGTAAAGCCGAAATCATCGTGTAAAACAAATTCGCAAGTATAGATGAATTGTCAAACTAAGTGCAACACTTTTTGAGAGAAAATTCAAATAAATCGACTGGTTTTTTGAAACCTAAAACTTATTTGGGCCTGGCGTTGATCAACGCCAGGTTCTTTTTTAATGTTGTAGGACTTACTCTTGATAAGTTTCTGCCTTTCGGGTAAAATTCACGTAAAAGTCCATTAAGATTTTCGTTAGTTCCTTTCTGCCAAGCGCAATATGG
>JAFOCB010000154.1 GCA_017381515.1 Clostridia bacterium
GACGAATCTGTATCGGGAATGATGACCTTGCCGACGTTTACAGTATCATTGTATGATGTGGTGTCGCTTTTTATGAAAGATGCCGTTTTGTCAACTTTTGCCGTGTGGTCATCGACGTTTTTACCTATTGTCAGCCATCCGCAAGCGCCAATTCCTATCATACAAATTGCCAGCGCGATATAGCTTCCTTTACCCTTTAAGCTATGCTTTAGTCCTGTAATTTTCATTCAGCTCTTCCTTTCTTTTGCAGTTATTTTTGACGCAGAGAGAGGCATTTATACAATCTTAAAATAATTGTTAAAAGAAATTTCATATATTAACTATATGTTTGCAAAAAGCGTTTGTTATATTATAATTGCACTTGAAAAGGGCGAAGCCGCATCGCCGAAAAAGTGTATTTCTACCCTCCTCAGATTTATACCCTAAGTAGAAAAAAGGAAAAGGTCGTCTCGGTATCGGGACGGCCTTTTCCTTTTTGCTTTAATTGAGAAAAATGGCGGTTTGTACCAAAATATTAAAAATTTTACATGCGGTAGAAAATTTTAAATGCATTTTGTTTAAAAAGGCAATAAAAACTTTGTATAATCAATTTTTAGTAAAAAAATATATTAAAGTTGACAAAAAACTGTTACTTGACTGTCGGCTTGCCGAAAAAAACAATAGAAAACGGGTGAATTTAATGGTATGATAGACAGGATTTAAATAATAGGAGGATATTTTGTTTATGATCAATTTTATCAAAAAGAGCTTGTCGATTGTAATGGCTCTGACACTTGTTCTGGGCGTATTTGCTATTAACGCCTCGGCAACAACAGTGTCATCCGATTACGATACCGACTTTGCTGCAATTATGGCTGACGATTATTATAGTACGCTCATGCTTAACGATGATGATAATGGCGGACTTGATAATTACAATATCGTCTCTATTCGTAGCGGCTGGAGCAGTATGGGTTGGACTGGTTTTAACGGCCGATACAATTACATTAAGTATGGCTCCGGCAGTGAAGTGGAAATCGTTTCAAAGCAAGGTTACGTTATACCCTACGGCTTTACTGTTAGCTGGGAAGTATTCACCCACGCAGCCGAAACAGGCACAACCGAGGTTAGCGTAGGTGGTTTGACATTTGTTACCGACTACGGAGCAAAGACACTTTACCTTATGTATGGCAATACCGAGCTTGCCCGTTTTGCAACAGGTTGCGCCGATTCATCAGAGTTTGCTGATAAGTACTGCTTTAATGAATTTACCATTAAATATATTGATGGAAAGATTACCGTAACCCGTCTTATCACCATCAAGGGTGACGAAAACAAAAGCAATCTGCCGATTGAATGGACACTTCCCGACAACACAACCTCGACCGAGGTTGAAATGCCGAAGGATGCCGATTTTACATACGCTCTGCTCAGATGGAAATCATCGAGCGAAATTGGAGTAGCATCGGGCACGATTCACGCTCCTTTTAATAGCCAGTTTAACGATAACGGACCTTTGTTCTCTAACCCCCATCTTGATAAGAACAATGGATTCTCTACGTTACAGAAGTATGCCGATTTCGTTGACGGTTTGGCAACCAATCTCAACAAGCCGGACGTAAAGAAGGCACGTGCAATTTATGACGCTATTTTAGCTGACGGCACAAGCGGTCTCGTCAGCGCGGTTGCTCCTCTCGACACACTTATCAAGGCAGCTGAAAAGGCACTACTCGAAGGTGTAACCTGTGACTATGACATTAAAGCTACGGTTGGCGGCGCAGTTTACAGCGACGGAGCAGCTTTTGTAAATGATAAGGTAAATAATCCTCTTGATTTAGGCGTTGAAAAGACATTTACAGCGGTTGCTGATTTTGGCTATACATTTGCTTACTGGGCAAATGAAGATGGCGACGTAATCACAACCGACAAGGATATTACCGTTATTACCAACTTTAATACAGTGCTTACCGCTATTTTCGTTGCTAATAAAGCCGGCGATACCATTACGGTCAGATTCAATGATTACACAGGAAACTGTGTAGCCGCAATCACAACCGAAGCTAACAAGCCGATAACCCTCCCGAGTATGCCCTTTACCTACGGCTATGTTTTCAAGGGTTGGCTCATCAATGGCGAGGTTTACGATGCAGGCGCACAGTACACATTTAAAAAGGACGCAGTTGTCACCGCTTACGTAGCAAAGGTATCTACTACCTACAAGGTAAAGATTACCGGCTCCGAAACCGAATATGATAACACATATACGTATAATACAAAGTTTATCCTTAAATTTAACCGCAACCTTCTCGGCGATAACGAAAAATTTGCCGGTTGGTATAACGGAACAAACATTGTAAGCTACGATGAAGAATATATCTTCTACGTTGGCTCGGATGTAACCATCGAAGCTCTTATTGATAAGAAGGGCGTAGCTCCCCAGCCGATTATCAACGTGACCGACGTTTCTGTTGTTTCCGACGGCACAAAGGCAAGCTTCCTTACCGAACGCTGGATTCCAAACGGAACAAAGTACATCGAATCGGGTGCAATTTATACAAAGGAACTCACTCTGGCAGGTAAGCTCAATTTAGATTACGTAAACGGCACAACCATCCGCCAGACAAAATCAAAGTACAACACCGCCAGAGGTCAGCTCCGCGTTAACCTCGGCTCAAAGGATGGCGGTTCATCCTTCTATTTGGTTGCTTACCTGACCTATCTCGACACCGACGGCCAGATGGTAACCATCTACACACCCGTTTACAGCGCAGCGACCACCGTCGCAGCTAACTAATTTTGGCAAAAGGAGGCTATAAAAATGAAAAAGATTTCAATTAGAATTTGTTCGGGAATCCTTTCCGTACTTATGCTTATGTCAATGATGTCTTGTCTTTTCGGTATTACTGCTTCCGCGGCCGAAATAGTACGAGACAGTGGTAATATGCCGATAGATTTCTTTAATCCGGATAATTACAATATTCCCGACGACCCCACCGACGACAATCCCTTTGGCGATTACACAATCGCACACGTGCTTTCGGATGGCGGTACCCGTTTTATTTCGAATGTAAAGTATGACCTCGGCTCTACTTTTGAGAATTCATCAATTTCGTTTGATGCAAAGTTTGCAGGTTCCTTTAACATTGTTTTCAGAACCGATGCAGACGGTACCGATGGCTATTCGATTGGATATGCCGTTGGTAGAAACGTAATGTATTTTAACAAACTTTCACTCGGTACAGTTGCCAGCTATCATAACTACAAGTTTGCTGATGAAGGCAACCAGATTATCGACTTTGTAAAGTGGCACAGATATAAAATCGAGTTTGTCGATATGGAAGGATGGACCGAAATCATCATTTCGGTCGACGGAAAGAGACTTCCTTTCGGTAGAGATAACTCTATTTTAGGTACTACTATCAGCGCACTCGAGTCTGACGAGGTTGGTGTAGTTGAAGGTAAAATCTTTGACTACAAGCCCTTACGCACAGGTACATATATGCAGGTTAACCCTTATGTTCCCGAGCAAAAGATTCCCATGAAGAATATGAACTCGGCTGTTGCTATGCGTTCGATTGACGCTGATTTAACAGGAAAGACCGACCCGTACAGAATCACCTTCATCGGTGACTCAATTACCCACGGCGCTTCTGTAGCACACGACGATACACTCAGCTGCTTCCTTAATGATAAGCTTGGCAACGCATACGATTGCTACAACGCAGGTATCAGTGCAGCGGCAGCTTTTGAAGGTATGGGCTATGGTTTCCCTTATCGTCAGGAAAGCCAGTATCAAATCGCAAAGCAGACCGATGCCGACCTTTATATTCTCATGCTCGGTACCAATGATGCCAAGTATATCAAGGGCTACTATGACAACGTAATGGCATCGGGCGAAGAACTCGAAAACTGGCATCAGAGATTCCTTAACGAATACGGCACCATTATTAAAGGTGTAAAGGACACAGGCGCACAGATTGTACTCTGTCTGCCGCCATGGAACTACGCTTGGGCAACCGAAGAACAGCCGATTGACGTATGGACCGACGAAACCATCCGCCAGGTTGGCACTTGGGTAAAGGAACTTGCAGGCAACCTCGATGTTCCGTACTTTGATTACTACTCATTGACACAGGATCATTACGATTGGTTTGCCGACAGATTGCATCCCAACGCAAATGGTAACTATCAGATGATCGAGGGCTTCTATAATTGGCTCGTAAATGAATCGGGCATAAACCTTCAGAAAACCGAGGCAAAGACATATCCTGTCGCTACCGAAGCTGCGGATGCTAACCATTCGGCCGTTTATACCGATTACGATGGCGTATTTACAAAGGATTTATTCTCCATGACGTCTTTCTCTGACTGGGTAAACTTCATGGATACCGGTATCAGCCATATCGACGGTACAGCCAGCGCGTCATCCACGTTGATTAGCAAGGCAACCTTTAATCTTGATAAAAAGTGGAATGTTTCCTTCTCCACAACCTTTAGAGGTAATCCGCCTACCGGCACTACAATCGTAAATAACGTTTACGAATGGTCAAAATATCGTCACATGACCTTTGCTGTTGGCGGCCTCGAGCTCAGAATATACACTGTAAAGAATGATGCAGGTGCTACTGTATTTGCATATCGCCTTTTCATGAACGGAAAGGAAATTGCCGATCCGTACGTATCTAATACAGCTATGTCGGCACACGCATATACTATTAAATATTCCTACGGCTCGGTTGACATTATCCGCACCACCGATAACCAAACGATTTTCAGCGTTTCGGGTGCAGCAATAACCAATCTCGTTGGGGAGTCCTACGGCTTCAACGGAGTAAAGATTTCCTGTCTTTCAATGATACAGAATCAGTCGTATCAGTGGAATAATTTGAGCGTACACGCTCTCGCAAGCACCCCGGCTGAATATGAAATTTCTCATACCGAAAATGGCCACATCGAGCTTTACGGCAGCGAATTTGATGCGACCTCTACACGCTATGTTGACGAGCGTCTTATCCTTAATGCTGTATGCGATACTCACGGTTATATGTTTATTAAATGGGTTGACGGCGACGGAAACAAGATTTCTGTTGACCCAAGTCTCGATCTTACCTTCACCGCGGAAAAGACGGTTGTAAAGGCAATATTCGGACCCTTCCAGCCGTATAGTGAGCTTCGCATCAATGCGGCAGAGGGTGGTAGCGTCCTCTTTAACGGCGCTCCGTACAATTTCAATGACGATTACATCGTAGGTGACAAGGTTCAGCTTTCTGCCGTTGCTAACAATGGCTATACCTTCGCTTACTGGATGAATGGTTCAAACCAGATTGTTTCTCGCGAAGCGGTTATGAATATTACGCTTTCTAACGTTACCGAATTCACCGCTTACTTTACAAAGAATGCTTCTACCACCGCAACGGTTGTATTCTATGACCGCATCGGTAGGGTAGTATCCACCGCCACAGTAGCAAAGGGCAGCACAATCACCCTTCCGGAAATTCCGTCGGCTTACGGCTATGCCTGTGTAGGTTGGATGGTTGATGATGCACCGATGTCTGTGGGCAGTATAATTGCTGTTAATTCGGATATGACCATCAGAGCAGGATATATCAAAAATAGCGACACCTATACAGTAACCGTCGAAGGTGGTACTGTTAATGGTAAGGCATCAAGCAGTTTTGCCTATAATACAAAGGTTACAGTTGCATTTGATTCGAGTGTACTTGCCGACGGCGAAGTATTCGGCGGATGGCACGTTGAAGGAACTTCTAGCGAAGCTTCGGTTATCAGCTATGAAAAGAATTATACCTTCTATGTCGGTGCAGATACGGTTCTTACCGCAATGATTGCTACTTCTGCTGACGTTAAGCCGGTTACAGACGTTACCGATACCTCGCTCGTCGATGGCGGAAAGAAGGTAACCTTCCTCACCGAGCGTTCAATCCCGACCGGCTATACCCTCGTTGAAGCAGGTGTAATTTATACCGCCGATGATAACAAGTCGGATATGCTCACCCTCGATAACGTAGCCGCAACCGTACGCAAGAGAGCCGCTATCACAACGTCACCTAACGGTCAGCTCAGAATGACCCTTTCGTCGCGTGACGGCTCGGCTATCAACGTATATCTCGTTTCTTACCTGACATACATTGATACCAATGGTGACACTCATACAATCTACTCCTCGGTTTATAGCTTAACCACAGCTTCGTCAACCGATTCACAGGACAAGATTGAGGATTCAACAGATATTTTCTAATATCAAATTTAAAAAATAATATAAAATAGCGTCCTATGGTAGTTTAGATCTGCCGTAGGACGCTTTTTATTGCAAATATTTGGGATATAAAAGCAGCATAAAAAAGCAAGAAAATATCACGATTATTAACATTTTGAAAATAAAATCAACAATCCAAGCAAAAAAGTGTTATAAAGTACAAAGATAAGATAAAAAAATAGTAGCGAGTTTATGCATATTTTTGTTATTATAAATATGAATAAAAACAGTAGGAGGAATTTGCATTTATGACTAATATTTTTAAAAAAGGATTGTCGGCTGTAATGACCTTGGCTATTGTCCTCGGCGTTTTTGTCATTAACGCCTCGGCAACCACAGTGTCGTCCAATTACGATTCCGACTTTTCCGCAATTATGTCGGACAAATATGATAGTTCGCTAATGTTCACCACCGATGATACGGGACTTGCAAACTATAATATCGTGTCAAAGGGAAGTAGCTGGTCCGGTCAAAGCTTCAGTACCAGATACAACTACATCCAGTATGCCTCGGGCAAACCCGTAGAAATCGTTTCAAAGGAAGGTTACGTAGTACCTTACGGCTTTACTGTAAAGTGGGAGATATTTACTGCTTCCGCTGAATCGGGTGCGTCTGAGCTTTGTGTTGGCGATTTCAGATTTGTTACCGATTATGGTGCAAAAACTCTCTATCTCATGTATGGCAATACCGAACTTGCTCATTTCGCGACAGGTTGTGCCAGTGCGTCCGAGTTTGCTGATAAATATTGTTTCAATGAATACACTGTAAAGTATGTCGATGGTGTTATTTCGGTCACACGCCTTATTTCAACCAAGGGTGAAACCACCGCAAGCAACACTCTGATTACATGGACACTTCCGAATAACACAACCTCGACTACGGTTGCAATGCCGACCGATGCCGATTTTGCATACGCTCTCATTAAGTGGAAGTCATCGAGCGAAATTGGAAAAACCGCGTATTTCACTGTACCTGCTCCTTTCATCAGCCAGTACAATGGAAACGTACCTACCGTATCGAATATCCGTTTAACCAGAAATAACGGTTTCACCACATTACAAAAATTTGCTGATTTTGTCGATGGTTTAGCCACCAATCTCAACCAGACCGACGTTACAAAGGCACGTGCAATTTACGATGCTATCGTTGCTAACGGCACCAGCGGTCTTGTCAATGCAGTTGCTCCCCTCGGCACACTTATAAAAGCGGCTGAGCAGGCATTACTCGAAGGTGTAACCTGCGATTACGACATCAAGGCAACCGATGGCGGTGAAATTTATTGCGATAACGTCCTTTTTGTAAACGACAAGGATAACAATCCCATTGACTATGGCGTAGAAAAGACGTTTACAGCCGTTGCGGATTACGGTTACAGATTTGCTTACTGGGTGAATGAGCAGGGCAACGTAATCACAACTAATGAGAAAATTACCATCATCACTAATTTCAAAACGGTCCTTACCGCTGTTTTCGTTGCTACCAGACCCGCTGATACCGTAACCATCAGATTTAATGACTATACCGGAAACTGCGTAGCCGAAATCACAGCCGAGGCAAATAGAGACGTAACCCTCCCGAATATGCCCTTTACCTACGGCTATGTTTTCAAGGGATGGCTCATTAACGGCGAAATTTGCGAAGCAGGTAGCCAGTATGCCTTTACAAAGGATACAATCGTTACCGCATACGTAGCAAAGGCATCTACTACTTATAAGGTGAAAATCACCGGTTCCGAAACCGAGTACAACAATACATATACGTATAATACAAAGTTCACCGTCAAATTTAATCGCAATCTCCTCGGCGATAACGAAAAATTTGCCGGCTGGTACAATGGCTCAAATATCGTAAGTTATGATGAGGAATACACCTTCTACGTTGGCTCTGACGTAACCATCGAGGCGCTCATTGATAATACAGGAGTAGCTCCTCAGCCGATTATCAACGTAACCGACGTTTCTGTTGTTTCCGATGGCACCAGAGCAAGCTTCCTTACCGAGCGCTGGATGCCCGAAGGTGGCAAGTACATCGAATCGGGTGCCGTTTTCACCAATGACCTCAATTTCACAGGTAAGCTTAACCTTGATGGAGTAAACAATACCACCATTTGTCGCGTAATATCAAAGTACAATACCGCCAGAGGACAGCTTCGTGTTAACCTCGGCTCAAAGGATGGCGGAGCAACCTTCTATTTGGTTGGCTACCTGACCTATCTCAGCGACGAAGGTGAAATTATCACCATCTACACACCTGTCTATAACGCAACGACAATCGTTGCAGTCAACTAATTTTGGTAAAAGGAGGCTATTAAGATGAAAAAGATTTCAATTAGACTTTGCTCAGGAATCCTTTCCGTGCTTATGATTTTGTCAATGATGTCTTGTCTTTTCGGTATAACTGCTTCCGCGACCGAAATAGTGCGAGACAGCGGAAATATGCCGGTTGCATTCTTTGACCCGGCAACCTATAATACCCCCGACGATACGTC
This sequence comes from Clostridia bacterium, assembly GCA_017381515.1. GTDB lineage: Bacteria > Bacillota > Clostridia > Oscillospirales > Acutalibacteraceae > UMGS1976. The sequence continues at coordinate 8,742 of JAFOCB010000154.1, forward strand.
CGACGATAACCCTTATGGCGACTATACCATCGCCAATGTTATGTCAGACGGCGGTACCCGTTTTATCGACGATGTAAAGTATGACCTCGGCTCAACCTTTATAAATTCATCAATTTCGTTCGATGCAAAGTTTGCAGGTTCGTTTAACCTTGTATTCAGAACCGACGAAAGTGGCACCGACGGCTACGTTTTGGGCTACTCCGTCGGCACAGATACAATGTATTTTAACAAGCTTTCTGTCGGCAGCATCGCAACATATAGAAATTATAAGGCGATAAAAGAAGGCAACCAGGTTATCGACCTTATGAAGTGGCACAGATATACCATCGAGTTTATCGATAGGGAAGGATGCACCGAAATTATTATTTCGGCTGATGGAAAGAGACTTCCCTTTGGCAGATATAATTCCTTCTCGAGTCCAAGCGTTGTTTCGCTTGAATCGGATGAGGTTGGCGTTGTAGAAGGTAAAATTTTCGACTACAATCCTATCCGCACAGGTACATATATGCAGGTTAATCCTTATGTCCCCGAGCAGAAAATCGCTCTTAAAAATATGGATTCTGCCGTATTTATGCGTTCGGTTGATGCCGATTTGACAGGAAAGACCGACCCGTACAGAATCACCTTTATCGGTGACTCAATTACCCACGGTGCTTCCGTTTCACACGACGATACACTTAGCCGCTTCCTTAACGATAAGCTCGGATACACCTATGACTGCTACAACGCAGGTGTAAGTGCAGCAGCGGCTTTTGAAGGTGCAGGATATGGCTTCCCGTACCGTCTGGAAGGTCAGAATACCATCGCAAAGCAGACAAATGCTGACCTTTATATTCTCATGCTCGGTACCAATGACGCAAAGTATATCAAGAATTATTCTGATAACGTTATGTTTACCGGTGACGAGCTTGAAAATTGGCACCAGAGATTCCTTAAAGAATATGGCACAATTATCGACGGCGTAAAGAATACCGGTGGTCAGGTTATCCTGTGTATTCCTCCGTGGAACTACTCGTGGGCAACCGAATCAAACCCGGTTGACTGCTGGACCGACGAAACGGTTCGTAAAATCGGCGAATGGGTAAAGGAACTTGCTACAACACTCGAAGTTCCTTACTACGATTACTACACTTTGACAAAGGATCATTACGATTGGTTTGCCGACAGATTGCATCCCAACGCAGGCGGCAACTATCAGATGATCGAGGGCTTCTATTCCTGGCTCGTAAATGAATCGGGCGTAAATCTCAATAAAACTGCGGCAAAGACCTATTCCGTTGCAACCGAAGCTGCTGATGCTAACTATTCAGCCGTTTACACCGATTTTGACGGCGTATTCTCAAAGAATATGTTTAACATCACCTCGGCATACGATTACGTAGGATTCTCCGATAGCGGCGTGTCCCATTTGGACGGCTCAGTTACCGCAACCTCTACCTTGCTCAGCAAGGCAACCTTCAATCTTAACAGAAAGTGGACTGTATCCTTCTCAATGGATTATCAGAGAGAGGTGCCCGGCGGCGTTACAATCGTAAACGAAGTCTACGAATGGAATAGATACCGTCACCAGACCTTTGCAATCGGCGGACTCGAGCTTCGAGTATATTCTGTTAAAAATGATAAGAACGTCACAGTATATGCCTACCGCCTCTTTATGAACGGAAAGGAAATTGCCGACCCGTATATTTCCTCCGCGGCAATGAAGTCACACGCATATACAATCAACTACTCGTACGGCTCGGTTGAGGTTAGTCGCACCACCGATAATGAAAAGATTTTCAGCATTTCAGGCGACGCAATAACAAAGCTTGTCGGACCGACCTATGCATTTAATAACGTCAAGCTTTCGGCATTCAATATGGTTTACAACCAGTGGTACTATTGGAAAGATTTGAGCGTTCACGCACTTGAAATGGTACCTGCCGAGTACGATATTACCCATAACGAAAATGGTCACATCGAGCTTTACGGCGACGAATTTAACCCGACATCGACACATTACATTGACGAACGTGTTACCCTCAATGCCGTGTGCGATACCTATGGCTATATGTTCGTTAAATGGGTTGACGCAGACGGAAATAAGATTTCTGTTGACCCCAATCTCGACCTCACCTTCACCGCGGAAAAGACGGTTGTAAAGGCAATATTCGGACCCTTCCAGCCGTATAGTGAGCTTCGCATCAATGCGACCGAGGGAGGTAGCGTCCTCTTTAACGGCGCTCCGTACGATTTCAATGACGACTATCTCGTAGGAGACAAGGTTCAGCTTTCCGCTGTTGCCGACGAGGGCTACACCTTCGCTTACTGGATGAATGGCGCAAACCAGATTGTTTCTCACGAAGCAATTATCAACGTTACACTTTCTAACGTTACCGAGTTTACCGCTTACTTTACAAAGGAAGCATCTACCACCGCAACGGTTATTTTCTATGACCGAATTGGTAGAGTTATTTCCACCGCAACGGTAGAAAAGGGCGAGATAATCACCCTTCCCGAGCTTCCGACATCCTACGGCTACACATATCAGGGTTGGGTCGTAAACCATACCATTATGGAGCCGGGTAGCACAATCGCTGTTGACGGCGACATGACCATCAAGATTAGCTATGTTAAGAATGACGGCAGCTATAAGGTGACCGTCGATGGCGGAAAGGTAAACGGCGTTGAATCGGCTACCTTCGCATACAATACAAAGGTTACTGTCGTATTTGATTCGAGCATACTTGCCGATGACGAAGTGTTCGGCGGATGGCACGTTGAAGGAACCGCTATCGACACCTCGGTTATCAGTTACGAAACTAGATACACCTTCTACGTTGGCGCAGATACAGTTCTTACCGCAATGGTTGCTACCTCGACCGATGTTAAGCCGGTTACCGACGTTACCGACACCTCACTCGTCGATGGTGGAAAGAAGGTTACCTTCCTCACCGAGCGTTCTATCCCGACCGGTTATACCCTTATTGAAGCTGGTGTAATCTACACCGCCGATGATAACAAGTCGGATATGCTTACCCTCGACAACGTAGCGGCAACCGTACGCAAGAGAGCCGCTATCACCACGTCACCCAATGGTCAGCTCAGAATGACCCTTTCGTCGCGTGACGGCTCGGCTATCAACGTATATCTCGTTTCTTACCTGACATACCTCGATACCGCCGGTGATACCCATACAATCTATTCCTCGGTTTACAGCTTAACCACAGCATCGTCAACCGACTCACAGGATAAGATTGAGGATACGGACTTTATCATGTAATATTGATTAAATCGAAACTCCCTGCTTGATATTCAAGCAGGGAGTTTAATTGTGCACAGTCAAGGATACGCGAGAGAAGGTGTCGTTTACATAGCGAAAAAAGAGCCCGTAATTGCCGCTATACAGTATTGAATAGCTTGACTTTATTCCACTCGACTAATAAAGAAATGCGCTCAAACGGGCAATTATCGCAGATTTTCTATTATATCAAGGATAGGTGTTGCGATAGGTCGCAATTTCAAAAGAAAAGCAACTGTGATTTACAATACATACTAACAGTTTATCAATTAACCTTTGCAAATTCACGCGCAGATGCGCAAAAAAACACCGTCCAAAGCAATTTGCCTTGGACGGTGAAATTATATGATTTTATTTCTATTAGAAGGGGATAATCATAGAAACGAGCCAGTAGGTTACTTCGCCATTCTTGTAGCAACCAACAGCGATGTACTCGTAATTCTTGTTCATGATTGCCTTTTTAGAATCTTCGGAGCTGAGGAGAATTTCAGCAACCTGCTCAGCGGTGTATTCGCCCCAAATTCCGTTCAGACAAGTGCTTCCGCGGCTATGAATTTCGTAGTCGGTGAGAACGGTTGTGTGCTGTCTGTCCTTGCCGATGCCGTAGAAGTCAGGACGGGTTGAGTCCATTTTGCCTTCGCAAGCTTCCTCGTAAACACGCTGGTTAATAGCGTACTGGAGCATAGTATCGGTGGTTTTGAGCTTGTACTGGTCGAGAGAGTCGGTAGCTTCTTCGCCTTCTGCAGCGGAAGCAGCTTCTTCAGAAGCAGCGCCTTCGGTAGCAGCATCTTCGCTGGCAGCGTCTGTGGTTGCTGCTTTTGAAAGTTCCTTTGCTCTGGCATCGTTGAGGAGGGCGACAAGCTGGTTTGCAAGCTCGTCGTTGCCTTCGTATTCATAAACGAGAACCTTTACTGTGTCAGAGAAGCCGAGTACGGTTGTACAAGCGATTGTAGCGCAACCGGGAGCCATAGCGAGAACGTTTCCGTCCTTGTCAACCTTGACAATCTTTTCATTTGAGCTTTCCCAGTAAACTGTGGTGATAGCGGGATTTTCGGGTAAAAGCTTGCCGGTGAGGGATGCCTTCTTACCTACTTTAAGTACGAGGACACCATCCTTGGCACCTTCGATGGTGATGCCGATTTCCTTAATGTCGCCCGCTTTGTATGTATTTTCGGGTTTTACCGAGGGTTCGCCAATCTTTTCATAAACGATTTCTGCACGTTCGATGGGCGTATATTCGTTACCCTGGAAGCTTGATGTGCCTTCAGTCTCGCCACCACCGCACGAAGCGAAAGCGCAAGCTACGATTGCTAAAATGCAAAGCAATGCAATAATTTTTTTCATTGATAATTCCTCCATACCGTTGCCGACGGTACAATTTTTATATTTACTGCTAAATGTTCTCTACGGCATGATTTGAGAACGCAGTAAAGAGTCGCTACTAATTATTTTATTTCGACGATGTCGTTCTTATTCTTATAAATATGCTTTGCGGGAACAAAGCCGCGAACCATCGAAAGGGGATATACTCGACAGGATTGACCGAGCATTGTGCCGGGGCAAAGTACACTGTTGCATCCAACGTCGGCATAGTTGCCGAGAATTGCGCCAAACTTTTTGAGTCCGGTTTCGACCTTTTCTTTGCCGACCGAAACGGTGACAAGCGATTTATCCGACTTTAAATTAGAGGTAACGGCACCTGCTCCCATGTGCGCCATGTAGCCGAGAATGGAATCTCCGACATAATTATAATGCGGAACCTGCGCCTTGTCAAAAACAATTGCGTTTTTGACCTCGGTCGAGTTGCCAATAACGGCTCCTTTACCAATAATCGCGCTACCTCTGATGAATGCGCAGTGGCGGATTTCGGCACCTTCGTCGATGATGAGAGGCCCGTTAAGATATGCGGTAGGTGCAATTTTTGCACTTTTTGCAACCCAGATGTTTTCTCCGCGCTTTTCAAAAATTTCTTCATCAAGCGAATTTCCGAGCTTTACGATAAAATCGGAAATGAGGGGAAGCACCTTAAACGGCAGGTCGATTCCGTCAAAAATATCTTTTGCAATAGTTTTTTCTAAATCAAATAAAGCGCTTACTGAAAGCTCATTTGTCATAAAATCGGTACACTCCTAACGCAAGTAAGATATACCTGCATAATAATTTTACTCGAAAATTCGCAATTTATCAAGTGGAATAATATAAATTACTGAATTTTTTTGGAATTTATGCACAATGACGAAAGAAGCTTTGAAATTTTGAACAGATTTTTTAATGTGAAATTTGGATAAAATGAAAAAAAGACTTTATAATTATCGAAATATGTTATATTATTATAGTGTATATATAAATTTATTGAATGAGGTGTTTTTATGTCTCAAAAGGTAAAAATTTGTGTCGGCGGAATTGATTACTATATCAACACCGACGAGGACGAAACCTATATCCGCGGAATAGGAGCAAAGCTTAACGAGCGTCTTGACCAGCTCGCAAAGCAGAACCCCTATCTGTCAACCACAATGGTAGCGGTATTTGCCGCTCTCGAATGCTGTGACGAGGCCGAAAAGGCAAAGCGAGCACTTGACAAAATCACGGGAAAGATGCAGGTCAGCGACGCAAAGTCGATTGACGCCATCATCGAGGTTGACGAAGCCAGACGTGAAATCGAGCGTCTGAATATGGAAAATATCCGACTTCGTAAGCAGCTTGCCGGACGATGAAGCCCGAGCTTCTCTGTCCCGTCGGCTCTGAAGAGGCGCTTTATGCTGCTGTACGAAGCGGTGCTGATGCGGTTTATATGGGCTACGGTCGCTTTAATGCCCGTCGTTCGGCGCGTAATTTTGCCGACGACGAGTTTAAAAAGGCGGTCGAGTATTGTCATATCCGTGGGGTGAAGGTATATCTCACCCTCAATACCCTTGTTGCCGAAAGTGAAATTGCCGACGTGACAAAAATGGTGAAACTCGCCTGCGAAGCTGGTGTAGATGCTTTTATCGTTCAGGATTTGGGACTCGCAAAGTTACTTAAACGCTTATGTCCCGATATGCCGCTTCACGCATCGACTCAGATGACGGTCACTTCGCCATCTGCTCTCTACGAGTTAAAAGAACTTGGCTTCGAGAGGGTGGTACTTGCGCGCGAAATGAACAGACGCGAAATAGTCGAGCTGTGCGATTTGGCGCACAAAATGGGAATGGAAACCGAGCTTTTTGTTCACGGTGCGCTTTGTATGTGCGTTTCGGGTCAATGCTATATGAGTGCGGTGATTGGTCGCCGCAGCGGAAATCGCGGCTACTGTGCCCAGCCCTGTCGCTTGCCGTCGAGGGACGGAAAATATCCCCTCAGCTTAAAGGATTTGTCCCTGATAGATTATTTGACCGAACTGCAAAATATCGGTGTCGACTCGCTCAAAATCGAGGGCAGAATGAAACGCCCCGAATATATTGCCGCCGCAACTGCCGCATTCCGTCAGGCGCTTGACAATGGCTTTTGCGATGAAGAGTTGCTTTCTCGACTGATGGACGTCTTTTCGCGGTCGGGACATACCGACGGCTACTTTGTCGGCAGACGCGGAGTCGAAATGTTCGGACACCGCACCGAAACCGACCTTGCGGCATCTGGCTCCGCAATCAGCGGATTAAAGCAACTTTACCGAAACGAAAGACAGAGTGTTGCGGTCGACATTTCTTTTTATGCAAAAATCGGTCAGCCAACCAAAATGACCATGACCGATGGTAAAAATGTAGTAACAGTGCATGGCGAAATGCCGCAGATAGCCGAAAATAAGGCGGTGAGCAGCGAAGATATTAAGAATCGCTGTGCAAAGCTCGGCGGAACACCATATTACTGCAATAATTTCGAATGTGAAATTGACGATAACATAGCCATTCCCGTATCGGAAATCAACCGAATGAAAAGGGAATGTACCGA
>JAFOCB010000155.1 GCA_017381515.1 Clostridia bacterium
CGCGAAGCGGCCGAAATTCGACGTAGAGCTCGAGCCGGTAAGCTATTTTTGCTTCCCTTTATGATTGGCTTTGTTTGCTTCTATGTTCAACCGCTTTTACTCTCGCTTTTCTACACATTTATTAACGTTCAGCCGACCAAGGGTGGCGGTCTCGCCCTTGGTACAGGCGATACCTTTGTTGACAAGCTCAATCTTGATAACTACAAGTACATGATGGAGCAGGAAAATGACTATTGGCAGTCCCTTATCAACACCTTCAAGGACATGGCAATCACAGCCCCGGTAATCATTATCTTCTCTCTGTTTATCGCCCTCATTCTTAACCAAAAGTTTAGAGGTCGTGTAATCGCCCGTGCAATATTCTTTATGCCGGTTGTAGTTACATCAGGACTTGTAATGAGCTTCATCACCGGAGACGCCTTCGCTGATCAGACTCAGACCACCGAAACTACAGCTATTTTCCAGGCAGCAGGAATGTCCGACATCTTACAGGGTATGAATCTGCCGGAAAACATCGTTTCAATCTTTACCAGCATTACCTCACAAATCTTTGATACACTTTGGTTATGCGGTGTTCAGATTTTGCTCTTCCTCGCAGCGTTGCAGGGCGTTTCGCCCCAGCTCTACGAGGCAGCCAAAATTGAGGGTGCTACCGGTTGGGAAATTTTCTGGAAGGTTACCTTCCCGAGCGTAACCCCGATCATTCTCGTAAACATTATCTACACGATAATTGATAAAATTACCGACTCGAGTAATGGACTTATGGGAATCATCAACGGCACCGGTTTCGTAGCATTCCAGTATTCCAGAGCATGCTTAATGGCTTGGATATTCTTTATACTTCTTCTTGCTCTCGTAGGACTTATATTCCTCGTTACAAGAAAGATGATTTTCTATCAGACGGATAATTGATGAAAGGAGGTCTGACACATGAATAAACAAATATTTGCATCAGAATTGATGGCAAGAGTTTGGAAATTGGCAAGATTCTTAATTATCGTCGGGCTTTCTTTTATACTTCTTTACCCGATTCTCTACATGATTTCAATGTCGGTACGTTCTGCCGATCAGGTAGCCGACCCGTCGGTTATCTGGATACCAAAGACATACACACTTGAAAACTTTGTATCAGCGGTAAAATATATGGAATACGATACTTCGTTCCATACGTCTATGACCGTTTCGCTTACAAGTTCTATTCTCTGTCTTATTTCCTGCTCACTTGCAGGATACGGCTTAGCCCGTTTCAAGTTCAGAGGCAAGGAAGTTTGGTTTACCTTTGTTATCATGACACTTATTGTACCTGCTCAGGCGGTTACAATTCCTATGTACCTCCAGTATCAGAATTTCTCGATTCCGATTATTTCGCCTATAATGAATATCGTTTTCGAGACTCCGATGCCGGACTGGCTCACAGTAAACCTTATTGATACGTGGTTCGTATTCTGGCTGCCGGCGATGTTCGGTTGCGGTATCAGAGCAGGACTTTATATTTACATATTCCGTCAGTTCTTCCGTTCGATTCCTCACGAGCTTGAGGAAGCTGCACAGGTTGACGGAGCCGGATATTTCAAAACCTTCTATCGAATCATGGTACCCAACGCAGGAAGCGCATACCTCACGGTATTCATCTTCTCGCTTGTATGGTACTGGAACGACACCTTCTACACAAACGTATTCCTCAGCGGAAAGTCAACAATGGCAAAAGCTCTTTCCGGTCTCGGCGAGAGAATTAAGGCAGGTATCGGTGTAAACGAGTACAGAAGCTCACCGATTAAGCTTGCTGGATGTCTGTTGTTCATCATTCCGCTTATGATTATGTACATATTCTTACAGAATTACTTTGTAGAAAGCGTTGAAAAAACAGGTATCGTTGGCTAATAGCCACACCCAATCAATAAAAAAAGCACCTCAAAGCCCAGTGCTTTCGAGGTGCTTTTTTATATACTGATACCCGATTTAATTTTAGCCAACTACGTTTTTTACACAGTCCATCAGGTCACCGGCGGCGCGCATGGCCTTTTTTGCGCTTTTTTTGGTTCCTCTGATTCCGTGGGAAGTGCATAGGGTGACTGTACCGATAACACCTGCAATCATTCCTGCCATAGCGGCAAAGCCGAGATATTTAATGTATCGAAGTTTCATTTTTTTCCTCCTGTGCTTTTGATTGATATTATTATTTGCACTTGAGGTCTTAAAAATTCCATTCTTTTTAAACAATATCAAATGATGCTTGAATTTATAGCGCCGATAATATAAAATTAAATAAATTGTTTAATGAAGGTGATTTTCTTGAAAAAAAGTTTAGTATTCTCAATAATTTCCGTAATCGTAATAATGATAATGATGATGTCAGGATGCTCGGGAAATGATAATAACAGCACGTCGTCAATCGCACCTGAGGAAATAACCAAAATCTATCTTATCAATGGTGTAACCGACGAAGTGACCGAGCTTACCGACGACGAGTACAAGGTGGTTGCCGATACCATTACCGAGCTTAAATTTAAAAAAGAGGGCAAAATGCCATCTTTGCAAATGTGTATCATTGTCGAAACATCGTATGAAAAAGAATTTGTTTTAAAATATGACCAAACCGACGGACTATATCTTTCGGGAGAGGGCATTACGGGATATTTCGACGGCGGTGAGAAAATAGAGGACATCCTCATCAGCGCCGAAAAGAAATATGCTTACGGCAGCATGGTTGACTATGCTGAAATTGCCAGCAATATGAAAAACAACTCGTCAAAATAATTTGTTTCGCGACTAGAAAAATCTGTCGGGGGAGGTGACCTTGCGTGAAAAAAGTCGGACTTTATATTCACATCCCGTTTTGCGTGAAAAAGTGCGATTACTGCGACTTTTATTCGGTTGTCGGCGACGATATGCTGATGGATGCTTATACGTCCGCCGTCATTTCCGCCATCAACGAGTATCGGGGACAATTTGTTGCCGACACCGTCTATTTCGGCGGAGGTACTCCGTCGGTGCTGGGAGGAAGGCGCATTTCGCAGATTTTGGACGCGGCAAAGGAATTTATTACCCCCCACGCCGAAATCACCGTCGAGGTCAACCCCGGTGATAATTTGGCGGAATTCTTTCCGCTCTGTGCCGATTCGGGTGTAAACCGCGTATCCATCGGACTGCAATCAGCCAACGATAATGAGCTAAAAAATCTCACCCGTCGTCATACGTCGTTGGACGTTGCCGATGCGGTGAAACTGGCTCGACTTAGCGGCATTGATAATATTTCGCTCGACCTTATGCTCGCCACCGAGGGGCAAACCGAGGAAACTATTGCGCGGTCGATTGACTTTTGCGCCGAGCTTCATGCAAATCACATTTCTGCTTATATGCTCAAAATTGAGGAAAATACCCCCTTTTACGATAAAAAAGGCGACATGAACATTCCCGACGAGGACAGAGCTGCCGAAATGTATCTTTTCGCCTGTAATCGACTCGAAAACAGGGGATACAAGCAGTATGAAATCAGCAATTTCGCAAAGCCCGGGTGCCATAGCCGACACAACTTGAAATACTGGAATATGGATGAGTACGTCGGAATCGGACCATCTGCACATTCCTTTTTTGACGGTAAACGCTTTTTCTACGAGCGAGACATTCACGCGTTTATAAAGGGGAATGAGCCAACCTTCGATACAATCGGCGGTGACTTTGAGGAATATGCAATGCTCCGTCTGCGCCTTTGCGACGGCATTTCGAGAGCGCAGTGTGAATCCCTTTTTGCCGACGGAAAGGTAAGATTTGAAAAAATGCTTTCGGCGGCAAAAAAATATGAAAAAGCAGGACTTTGCTTTGCCGACGACGAAAGAATTGCCTTCAATAAAAACGGCTTTTTGCTATCGAATATGATAATCAGCGATTTGATATAATTAAAAAAAGACTTGTTCGGTCGAACAAGTCTTTTTTATATTGTTATTTATTCTGCGGTATCATCAGTTGTTTCATTGTTTTCCTCATTCGCCGAGTCGTCTTTTTTCAGCAAATGAATGAAAATCAGAATATAAATTCCGTAAATGAATACCGTCGGCGATACGATTGACTTATCGTGAATGAGATTATTCGCCTGACCGATTATTGTCGCGATGAAGGTCGGCAGCGTATCAATCATACACAGTAGCGCGGTCGAAAGTCCAACCGAAAGCATAATTGCCGACTGATTTTTGCTCGATTTACCGACAATGATTTTTGATTGCGTCAGCATTGAATACAGCACAAAGCAGAGGGTAACAATCGAAATTTTATAATCGATGATAGCGCTTTGACCTGTGCAGCGGATAAACTGAACAATCAAATTGATAAGTCCCCACACAACGGGAAAAATCATCATCGCATTTACAAACTTAATATCGGTGACGAGGGAAAGTCCGTGCCATATAAAGCAGATTGCTGCCACGAATGCCGATATTGCGAGGGCGATTGTCAGTCCGCCCTTTGCCGCGTTTGAAAGCGAAACTGCGCTGTCGAAAAACAGTGCGGCTCCAAGCGCAAACGAAGCGTAACCGAGCGGAAGTGAACGCGTCGGTGCGACAACCTTTACCTTTGTACCGAGCGCGGTGATTAAAATGAGTATCAGCGGAAAGGCGACAAACAGCCACGAAATTACCGCCGCAATTCCTTTAAATTCGGTTACGTAAAATCCCGTTTTGCTATCAATGAGCAAAAATTGCTGAATAATTCGCGCTATAATCAGAAGAGGAGCAAAAGTGTAAAAGGCAATCATCGAAGAGCGATAATTTTTCATTTTTTCCTCCCGTTATCTCTCATCCATCGGGACATAGACAACATTGTTTGAAACTGCCTTGTAAGCAGGACGGATTATGCGACCGCCGGTAGCCAGTTCTTCCATTCGGTGAGCGCACCAACCGGCCATACGTGCAACGGCAAATAGCGGAGTAAACAGGTCGGACGGAATACCGAGCGAACGGTAAATGAGCCCTGAATAAAGGTCAACGTTGGCGCAAATAGCACGGTTTGAACCTTTGATTTCGTTAAGTACTCCGGGTGACAGACGCTCGATTGCATCGAGAAGTAAAAAATTGCGTTCGAGCTCGGTGCCTTCTGCAACCTTGCGAGCTTCTTCCTTTAATATAACGGCTCTCGGGTCGCTGATGGTATAAACAGCGTGTCCCATTCCGTAAATAAGTCCCGATTTATCGCCAACCTCTTTGCGAACGATTTTTGCCAAATAGTCCTTTACAGCAGCTTCGTCGGTCGGGTCGCTGATTGCAGGAATCATGTGCTCGAGCATTTCGGCGACCTTGAGGTTTGCACCGCCGTGACGCGGACCCTTTAATGAGCCGATTGCAGCCGAAAGGGTAGCGAAGGTATCGGTGTGCGAAGATGTAAGCACGCGTGTGGTAAATGTCGAGTTGTTACCGCCGCCGTGGTCGGCATGAACGATGAGGCAGAGGTCTAACAAACGAGCTTCTTCCTCGGTGTATTTCTTATCAGCGCGAATGGCTCTGAGGATTGTTTCTGCGGTCGAAAGCTCGGGCTTCAAGGTGTGAATATACATCGAACTCTGGTCAAAGTAGCGGCGCTTTACCTGATATGCGTGCGACATAATTACCGGCAGCTTTGCAATAATGCTGATGCACTGACCCAAAACGTTCGGAAGCTCGATATTATCGGGATCCTCGCTATATGAGTAAAGGGCAAGTACCGAACGCGCGAGTTTGTTCATGATATTTTTGGACGGCGCCTTCATAATCATATCTTCCGAAAAGTTTTCGGGCAGTTCGCGGTTTTGTGCAAGGAAAGCGCGGAAATTTTCGAGGGTTTGCTTGTTGGGAAGATCGCCGAAAAGGAGCAACCAAACAACCTCTTCAAAGCCAAAACGCTTATCCTTTACACAGCCGTTGACTATATCCTCGATGCTGATTCCACGATAGTTGAGCACACCGGGGACGGGGCATTTTTCACCGTCGTCAACGACGTAACCCTTTATGTTACAAACGCGGGTCAGACCGGCCATAACACCGGTACCGTCCTCGTTACGAAGACCGCACTTTACCTGATACTTTTTGTATTCAGCGGGGTTAATTTTGTTATATTCCTTAAATTCGTTGCATAAATTGGACAAGATGTTATTGTTAAA
>JAFOCB010000021.1 GCA_017381515.1 Clostridia bacterium
CTTGTCCTCTGCGTTAGCCCAGTCAGCAGGAACGTCAATCTTAACGAATGCGGTAGCACCTGCGTCGATGGCCTTGTGGTTCATGTCAACAACGTCCTGACCCTTCTTGAGGTAGGATTTTGTTGCTGCTTCCTTCATGTATGCAATAGCATCTTTTGCCGGGAGAACCTTTGCAAGTGCAAAGAATGCAGACTGAAGGATTGTATTGGTACGCTTGCCCATACCGATCTGAGCGGCGAGGTCGATAGCGTTTACAGTGTAGAGCTGAATGTTGTTGTTAGCGATGTAACGCTTTGCATCAGCAGGCATGTGCTTGTCGAGTTCAGCAGCATCCCACTGGCAGTTGATGAGGAATACACCGCCCGGCTTAACGTCGTTAACCATCTTGTAACCCTTGATAACGTATGAAGGATTGTGGCAGGCAACGAAGTCGGCCTTATTGATGTAGTACGGGCTCTTGATCGGCTTGTCGCCAAAGCGAAGGTGGCTGATGGTGATACCGCCGGTCTTCTTTGAGTCGTACTGGAAGTATGCCTGAACATACTTGTCGGTGTGGTCACCGATAATCTTAATGGAGTTCTTGTTAGCGCCAACGGTACCGTCACCGCCGAGACCCCAGAACTTACATTCGATTGTACCGGCAGCAGCGGTGTTGGGTGACGGCTTCTCTTCGAGAGAGAGACCGGTAACATCGTCTACGATACCGATGGTGAACTGGCTCTTCGGAGCGTCCTTAGCAAGCTCTTCGTAAACTGCGAAAATGCTTGAAGGAGGAGTATCCTTTGAACCGAGGCCGTAACGACCGCCGATAATCTTGAATGATTTGCCCATTGAAGCGCAAGCGGTAACAACGTCCATGTAAAGCGGTTCACCGAGTGAGCCGGGTTCCTTTGTTCTGTCGAGAACAGCAATCTTCTTAGCTGTAGCAGGGATAGCTTCTACGAGCTTTTCTGCCGAGAAGGGACGATAGAGGCGAACCTTTACGAGACCGACCTTTTCGCCGTTAGCGTTCATGTAGTCGATAACTTCTTCTGCAACGTCACAGATGGAGCCCATAGCGATGATAACGCGTTCTGCATCCTCTGCACCGTAGTAGTTAAAGAGCTTGTAGTTAGTGCCGATCTTAGCATTAACCTTGTCCATGTACTCTTCAACAATTGCGGGTACAGCGTCATAGTATTTATTGCAAGCTTCACGATGCTGGAAGAAAATATCTCCGTTTTCGTGTGAGCCGCGCATTACGGGATGTTCAGGATTGAGTGCACGCTTGCGGAATGCCTTTACAGCGTCCATGTCAACCATTTCCTTGAGGTCGTCGAAATCCCAGATTTCGATCTTCTGCAGCTCGTGAGAGGTGCGGAAACCGTCAAAGAAGTTGAGGAAGGGAACACGGCTCTTAATTGTTGCGAGGTGAGCAACAGCGCCGAGGTCCATAACTTCCTGAGTATTTGTTTCTGCGAGCATAGCAAAACCGGTCTGGCGGCAAGCATATACGTCAGAATGGTCGCCGAAGATGTTGAGCGCGTGGCTAGCAACACAACGAGCCGAAACGTGGAATACCGACGGGAGTAATTCGCCGGCGATTTTGTACATATTCGGGATCATGAGGAGAAGACCCTGAGAAGCGGTGTAGGTGGTGGTGAGAGCACCGGCTGCGAGTGAGCCGTGAACTGTACCGGCAGCACCTGCTTCTGACTGCATTTCAGAAACCTTTACGGTTGTGCCGAATATGTTTTTGAGGCCTGCTGCTGACCACTGGTCAACATAGTCAGCCATCGGACTGGACGGGGTGATAGGATAAATGCCTGCAACTTCGGTAAACGCATAGGATACGTGCGCAGCGGCATTATTACCGTCCATGGTTTTCATTTTTCTTGCCATGAATATATCCTCCTTAAAATAATTAAGCAAAAAATAAATAATCATGCAAAAAAGGACATAGTGATCCCTTTGCATTCTCATACAATTAAAATAATAGCACCTTTCTTACAATATGTAAATAGAAAAAATGTTAAAAAAATGTCAAAATTATGCATCATTTTTTTACTAAAAGGATAATATACGCGTGGTATCGGTCGAATAGCCGTAAAAACTGTAAAAATTACCACTTGATTTTCCCAATATATAACCACTTTCAACCTGCCTATTTTTGCCCGTCGAAGTAGTGAATTTCAAAAGGTGAAAATAGGGATAAATCATATAATCTATTGACATTTTGGGATTTTGGTTATATAGTTATTGTGTGTTTCTATACACATTTATTTTTAGGACACATTTATTTTTAGGAGGAATTATATAAAATGGACGACCCTGGGAGTATTATATTAAAGGTGGTACTGCTTTTTGCGCTTATTTTGGTGAATGCGTTTTTTGCCATGAGCGAAATGGCAATCGTAACTCTCAACGATTCAAAGATGGAAAAAATGGCCGATGAAGGCCACAAAAAAGCGAAAAAGGTGCTTCGACTGACCGAGGATTCGTCACGCTTTTTATCGACAATTCAGGTAGGCGTTACCCTCGCAGGATTCTTAACCTCTGCCGTAGCCGCAACCTCGTTCAGCAGCATTCTCACAGCGTGGCTGACCGATGTTTTCAGCATCACGGACGGCTCGGTGAAGGGGCTTATTGCTTCATTTTCGCTTATACTGATTACTATTGTGATTTCGTATTTTTCGCTGGTTCTGGGCGAACTGTTGCCAAAGAGAATTGCTATGCACAATCCCGAAAGCATCTCATTCAGAGTGGTTGGCATACTTCTGTTTTTTAAGGCGATTATGCGTCCGATTGTAGGTCTTCTCAGCGCATCGACAAACGGAATGTTGCGCCTTTTAGGAATCAACCCGAAGGACACACCGCAGGCGGTCACTGAGGAAGAAATCAGGATGCTTGTCGATGTCGGCGAGGAAAAAGGCGTTATTGAAGAAAGTCAAAAGGAAATGATAAACAACATTTTCGAATTTGACGACATAGTAGCCGCCGACGTTATGACCCATCGCACCGACGTCGTAGCCATTGATATAAATGATAGCTTTACCTCCGTTTTAAAGACCGTAATGGAGGAAGGATATTCGCGAATCCCCGTATATGACGACGACCTCGACGATATAAAGGGTGTATTGTACGTAAAGGATTTGCTTAAATTCGTCGGTCAGGATTTGCCAAAGCGCGGTGTTTCCAAGCTGATGCGAAAGGCATATTTTGTCCCCGAATCTAAAAAGTGCGGCGAACTTTTTGCCGAAATGACCGAAAAGAGAATTCAGCTTGCCATCGTATCGGACGAATACGGCGGATTTGCCGGAATTGTCACCATCGAGGACCTGCTCGAATCCATTGTAGGAAATATGCAGGACGAATACGATGATGAAGAAGAGGAATTCGAAAAGCTCAATGACACAACCTATACCATTGACGGTGTGACCGACATCGAGGAGGTTGAGGAGGAACTGGGAATCAAACTTCCTCAGGGCGAATACGATACGGTTGCAGGAATGATAATGTCCATTCTCGGACGCATTCCGGAGGAAAACGAGACCCCGACGGTCGAGGTTGCCGGCTGTGAATTTACCGTCGAAAGTATCAACGAGCGTCGAATCGAGAGGGTAAAAATTGTAAAACTCCCTGTCGAAGAAGAAACCGAAGAGGACGAATAATTCTTATTTTATAAGGGGTGGATACCACCCCTTATTGTAAACCTTGGGTATAAAAAATGTCAGTTCGCAAAATCCTGACAATAAATAAAACTACGGAGATGAATTTAATAATGACAAGAAGTAGAAAGACCACTGTTTTTATCGTGAAAAGCGCCGTCATTGCCGCGATTTATGCGGCACTGTGTATCGTTGTGTCACCATTTTCCTACGGAATGGTTCAGTGCCGAATTGCCGAGGCGATGTGTGTGCTTTGCGCCTTTACGCCAACTGCCATTTACGGGCTGACGGTCGGCTGTCTGATAGCCAATGTTTTCAGCTTTAATCCCGTTGATATGCTTTTTGGCGCGTCGGCAACGCTTATTGCGGCAATACTTGCCTACCTTTTGCGAAACGTGAAAATAAAAGGGGTTGCGTGGCTGGTACCGCTTCCCGCTGTGATAGTCAATATGGCGATAATCGGACTTGAATTGCAGGTCTATTTCCCGATGGGAAACAGAGGATTTCTTATCGGCTATTTAATTCAGGCGGCGGCAATCGGCATCGGTCAGGTAATCGCCTGCTACGGACTTGGAATACCGCTTTACGTCTTTATCGACCGTACTCGAATTAAGAAAATTATTACCGAATAGAAGGTTTTTTAATGGTGACAAAGGAACAAATCGAACGAATAAACGCCCTTGCCAGAAAGCAGAGGGAGGTCGGTCTGACCGAGGAGGAAAAGACCGAGCAGGCGACATTGCGTCGTTTATACATCGACTCGTTTAAGGAAAGCTTGGAAGGACAACTTTCGTCAATCACCGTCGTCGAAAAGGACGGCTCCCGACACAAATTGGAGAAAAAACAATGAAAATAGTTATTCTTGACGCCCAAACTGTGACAAAGGGTGACCTTTCTCTGTCGCCACTCGACCTCTTTGGAGAAAAGGTTGTGTATCAGCTCACACCGCCCGAGCTTATCGCCGAAAGGGTAGGTGACGCTGACATAGTTCTCTGTAACAAGTCGGTTCTCTGTGAAGAGAATTTAAAGGATGCAAAAAATCTCAAATACATCGGACTTTTTGCCACCGGCTACAACAATATCGACACCGAATACACCGAAAAAGCGGGTATAACCGTTTGCAACGCAGGCAGCTACTCAACCGCCGCCGTAGCACAGCAAACCTTTGGCTTTATCCTCAATCATTTTTCGAAAATTGCCGATTACGACCGCTTTGTA
>JAFOCB010000156.1 GCA_017381515.1 Clostridia bacterium
GAGGAGCCGGAGCAGCCATTGAATTCGGGTTGCAGATGGTCGCCTATTTAAAGGGTGAAAAGGAGTCAAAGGTACTCAGAAAGGGCATGAAATGTCCCCAATAGATTTACGCGAATACAAGGCCGATTTGCGAGCAAAGCGCAGGCAGCGGAGAGAGTCGCTTTCCCCCGAGTATAAGAAACAGCTCGACTGCCGAATTGCCGAAAGGGTAACCTCGCTTTATCAGTACAAGAATGCAAAAACGGTCATGATATATGCTTCAACAGCGATTGAGGTTGACACCTTCGAGATAATCGAACGAGCCCTCGCCGACGGAAAGAGAATTGCTCTGCCCCGATGTATAAAGGGTACGCGAAGTATGGAATTTCACTATATTTCGGGACTCGACGATTTGGAAAGGGGCTCATTTAACGTCCTCGAGCCAAAGGAAACCCTCGAAATTGTCACCGATTACAGCGATACGCTGATGATTGTACCTGCTTTGTCGCTGGATAGCTTTGGCTATCGGCTCGGATATGGCGGCGGTTACTACGACCGCTATTTAGCGCGGTATGGTTTTGACACCGTGGGAATATGCTATGCCGAGGACTATATGTACCGAATGTTACACGGTCGATATGACTGTCCGCTCGGACTTATCGTAACCGACCGTTTTATACGGCGCCCAAACAAGCCGTTTTTTAAGAAAAAAGAGATAAACCAGGAGGATTAGTATGGACGAGAAGAAGGAGTTTAGTTTTCGGCCCGATGAGGTAGAGGAAGCTGAATCAACTGAAATTGATAGAAACTATAATTTTGACCTCTTTACCCCGAGAGAAAAGAAAACCGACAGTGATAGTTTGGACACGGAGGTAAAGTTGCGACGTGAAACGGCTAAACGTGAAAAGAAGGTTACACGTAAAAAGCCGAGCGAGGAAAAGGTAGCTTCGTCGGCGCTTCCGACCGACATTGATACCGACGTCGAATTTGATACTAACACGCAGCCGGATAATCAGCCGGTGCTTGATACTGCGCCCGAAACCGAGTCCGTACCTAATCCCGAGCTCGAAACCGAGCCGGTGACCAATGTCGAGCCGACTTCTGACGCGTCAACAAAGCCCGAACCTGAAAAAATTCAGGGTATCGAGCTCGACGACGATTTTCAAATCGGCAGCATGATCGCAAAGACAACTGACGTTTCCAATAACGCACCTGTCGAGAGAAAAAGACCTGCCTCAAAGCTGACCGCAAAAAGACCTGCCCGTAAGAGAGAGGGAAAGGTCGGCTTTGGTGAATATTTCCTCGCCCATAAGGCAAAGTTTATCACAGTCCTCGTTTTAGCCGCTATAGCAATTATCGGAATAATTTCCGTTTTCAGCGATATGCGAATGGACATTTTCGGCTTTACGAATAATACCGCAATGATGCTCATACTTATCCTTGCAGTTGTTCTGATGGTGCTTTGCTCGTTTACAAAGGACAGACATCGTGTAATTCACGCATTCCTTTGGGTATTTGTCATACTTATTGTAGCAGGTAGCTTTGCTGCCTTTGCCCTCAGCGGCGTATGCGACTTTTTCGGAATCAGCCGCGGCAGAACCATTTCCGACTTTACCATTCCCGAGGACGGAAACTGGGGAACGGCTAAAATCGCCGATGAACTGTACGAAGAAGGAATTATCAATCATCCCATGCTTTTCCGCATTTACTCAAAGATAAAGGGTAATGACGGCAGCTATCAGTGGGGTAACTACGAGCTCAATTCCGAAATGGACTACGGTACCATTATGTACAATCTCAAACAGGGCAATCACGCTGAAACAGTACAGGTACGAATCCCGGAACGTGCTAATGTTGAAACTATTATATCCATTCTCGAAGAAAATGGAGTATGTACTCGCGACCAGTTCATTACAGCGATGGAGGACATGGAATACAAATATTCGTGGATAAATCAGATTCCCGAGAATAGTGTTCGTTATCGTTTCGAGGGCTATCTCTATCCCGATACCTACAATTTCTATGCCGACGAACCCTCTGTAAACAATGCAAAGAGAGCGATTGATAAGATGCTCAATGGCTTTGATTCGCACCTTCCCGAGAATTGGAAGACGCTTGTAAAATCGGTTGGTGAACGTCTTGGCAAAACTGATATGACCCTCAATGACTGTATGGCGATTGGCTCCATTCTTGAGCTCGAAGCCAGTGGTAATTATAAAGAAATGCAAAACGTCGCATCGGTTTTCTACAACCGACTCACTTGGTCAGAGCCGAAATTCCTTGGCTCAACGCCGACATATTACTATCCCGATAACCGCTATAATACCAATGCGGGGCCGATGACGGTTACCAACGAGGACGGAACAAAGAAGACATATCCTGCAGGTAGCGAGGGAATCCCCCCCGGACCGCAGTGTTCACTTACCGAGGCATCAATCCTTGCTTGCTTACAGCCGTCGAATACCAGTTACACCTATTTTGTAACCGACAAGGATATGAATTTCTATTATAACAAGTCATATACAGCCCATCTTAACACAATCGCAAAGCTGCGTCGCGAAGGAAAGTGGGCATAAATGAAGGCGAATAAATTAGAGTTGCTTTGCCCAGCCGGTGACATAACCCGACTCAAATGTGCCGTCGATTTCGGTGCAGATGCGGTTTATTTCGCGGGTACTGAATTCGGTATGAGGGCAGGGGCAGAGAATTTTACCCCCGAGCAAATGGCAGAGGGTATCGAATATGCCCATTCTCGCGGAGTCAGAGCGCATATCACCGTAAATACCCTCATGCACCCGAACGAAATGATACAGCTCCCCGATTTCATTGCAACCTGTCGCGATGCGGGGGCTGATGCCTTTATCGTGACCGACCTCGGCACGATGAAAATGGTACGCGAAATTGCGCCCGAAACCGAGATTCACGCGTCGGTTCAGATGGGCGTCGTCAATGCTGAAGCGGCAACCGTGCTTCACGAAATGGGCGCAAAGAGGATTGTCGTTGCGCGCGAGCTTACCCTCGACGAAATTGCCGAAATCCGAGCAAAAACGCCCAAATCACTCGAACTCGAAGCGTTTGTTCACGGAGCGGTGTGTATGTCATATTCGGGACGCTGTCTGCTTTCGATGTATATGACGGGACGCGATGCCAATCGAGGTGACTGCGCCCAGCCGTGTCGTTGGAGCTATTCACTTGTGGAGCAAAAGCGACCGGGTGAGCTTTACGACATTTCCGAAACCGATAAGGGTAGCTATATTCTTAACGCAAATGATATGTGTATGGCCGAGCATATTGCCGCTATGGCTAATGCAGGCATTACCTCATTCAAGATTGAGGGAAGGGCAAAGT
This sequence comes from Clostridia bacterium, assembly GCA_017381515.1. Taxonomy (GTDB): domain Bacteria; phylum Bacillota; class Clostridia; order Oscillospirales; family Acutalibacteraceae; genus UMGS1976. The sequence continues at coordinate 3,328 of JAFOCB010000156.1, forward strand.
CGCATTATTATGTTGCCGTCACCACCAACGCGTATCGAGGCGCAATTGACGCCTATTACGCCGACAGTACGGCACCCGTACCCGAATGGGTTATGCAGGAGCTTAATAAGATTAGCCATCGCACCTATTCGACGGGATTTTACTTTGGCCGTCAGCCGAATATGCAAACCTACGAAAATGGCGGATATATTCGCGACTATGCCGTAGCCGCCGTAGTCGAAGGGTATGAAAATGGGCTTGTCATCGCCCGACTGAAAAATAAATTTTTCAGCGGCACCGAGCTTGATTGTCTCGAACCGGGAAGCGCACCTTTTATGGTTAGGACCGATTCGCTTTACGACGGCGAGGACAACCTTATCGAAAGTGCACCCCATCCCATGCAGATAATTAAAATTCCCTATCACCGCGAAATACAGACGGGTTCTCTCCTTCGAATGAAGGCGTAGGATTAAAAACGGTTGGAGAGAAATATTATATGAGAAAAAAATCGATATTGATATTCATAATAAGTCTATTGGTTATTATGTTAGCATCCTGCATGTTAAAGAGTGAACCTCGAACCGAATATGTGTTTCCTTCCAATATCTCATTGGCCTTTTTTGGAACAGAACCAGAAGATTTTTTAAAAACCAACCGCAAATTATATGATTACTGCGAAGATTTTCGTAAGCATGCTGAAATTGACGAGAATGGTAATCTGGTTTTGAAACTGACGAGCGAACAGGAAAAGGCAACGCTGGAATACTATGACAGCGGATTAGAAGATTTTGATAGAATTCCCGAAGTTGAAGTATTGGATGATTATACCGGTTTTACAATAACAGGGGACAAGGAAGCGATAATCGATATCGTTGCAAATGAATTTGGTATTTTGACTATTGATGAATTGGCTTTTAGGCAGTTGTTTAACGGAATAAAGCCAGAGGATGTATCGGTAAAAGTTACTATTATTGAACAAGGTAGTAACAATATTTTATATACAGCGACATGGCCTAAAGAGGATATTACATTATCACCGAAGACATGGCAATTCAGCGAGTAGTATATAATAAAAAACGGTTGGTAAGTACCAACCGTTTTTTTACATTATTTTTTATCAGGGACTATCAGCTCAATCGCATCGCGAATATTCTCGATAACAATTTTTTCGCTGCCCTCTTGTTTTTCGCCGTCAAGTGACCAGTCCACACCTGCATCGGCGTCTATTTCGATTTTACTTGCGCTGAAAAGGGTCAGCATCTCGCTGTTTTCATATTTTTGAATATTCAGATTGTGCAGAATGGTTGCCCATTCAGCAATGTTTTTCGGCGATTTTACGAGCAAAACTTCAAAAAGGCCGTCGTTCATATCTACGTATTTCTCATTGATTTTAACCAATCCGCCGAGCGAGGTCGAATTACAAATTCCGACAAAAAGATAGTCGTCTTCGTATTTTTCACCATCTGCGGTGAGGTTTAAATGCACCGGTTTTATATCCGGTACGGAGGAAAGCCCCTGCAACACGTATGCAAGATGACCGAGCGTGTTTTTGAGATTGGTGGGGGTCGAATATGACGTGTCGGTAAAGGCACCGCATGAAGCAACATAGGTAAACTTTCGTCCGTTGAAGGAGCCGACGTCAAACCTTTGCGCTCTACCCGAAACGATGCTTTTTGCAGCCGTCATAATCACCTTTGACAGGCCGAGCGAAGCACCGAAATCGTTGGTTGAGCCGGCGGGAATATATCCGATTTGACATTTAAGTTCGGCGTCAATTACCCCTGACACCACCTCGTTATAGGTGCCGTCACCGCCGATACATACGATTAAATCGTGACCTTCGCCCAGCTGACCGACAATTTCGTATCCGTTGAGTTCGCGGGTTGTGGTCTGGACGGTGCAGGTATATCCGCTTTCGCAAAAAAGCGTGATAATATCGGTCATAAATTTATTTGCCTTTTTTACACCGGCGCAAGGATTAAGAATGATTAAAGCTTTTTTCATATAATCCCTCGTAAAGATAAGTTATTTTTCGCTTTTACCAAAGGTGAGGTTGTATTTTTTAATGGATTTTTCGATAATGCTGACGGCGGCTTCGGGGTCAACGATTTCCTGAACGGCCGTCTTTTTATGTTCCAGCTCCTTATAAACTGTAAAGAAGTGAGCCATTTCTTCAAAAAGATGCTTGGGCAGCTCCGAAATATTCTTATAAACGTTATAGTTCGGGTCATCGAAGGGGATTGCGATAATTTTTTCGTCGTTTTCGTCATTGTCGGTCATTTTTATTGCGCCGATAGCGTAGCAACGAATGAGGGTCATCGGATAAACCGAAACCGAGCTTAAAATGAGTACGTCCAGCGGGTCGTTATCGTCGCCGTATGTACGCGGAATAAATCCGTAGTTAGCAGGGTAATGGGTAGCGGTATGAAGCACGCGGTCCATTCGGAGAAGTCCCGTTTCCTTGTCGAGCTCATATTTGATTTTACAATCCTTTGGAATTTCGACAACGGCCATAAAGCTCTTTGCCGTGATTCTTTCGGGCGAAATATCGTGCCAAATGTTCAAATTCGCTCATCTCCTAATATTGTGTTATTCGATTATAGCACTAAAAATAACTGCTTTCAAGTGGCTAAAAAACTAATTGATAAATATAATATGCTTTTTTGTGAAAAAATATCCGTCAGGCAGAATATACCCGACGGATTCTTTGTAATTTAGTGTTCAGCAATCCAAGCGTCAACCTTGGTTTTTGCGATTCTCTTAATATCTTCGGTCGGGTGAATGGAATCAGCACCGCCATTGACGTAGATAAAGTATGAACCGCCTTCGGTCTGGTAGAGAGTTTCTTCGTAACCGGTCGGGTCACCAAACTGGCCGGAAACAAATTTTCTGATAATGGTTGACTTTTCGGTATCGTAAACTACCTTGCAAATAGTCTTTGTCATGGTTATCGTTCCTCCTGTAAGTATTTATATACCTATTATAAAAAATATAGTCCTATATGTCAAACTGTATAAATTAAATTCAATGTTTTACACTATTTTGAACTAAACATCGTTTATACCAATGTTAAATTTGCATAAAGCAATTACCATATAATTGAACAATTCGACAATTTGTACCTGTTCAGAGAAACGGCTACTTTTTCACCCATATATTGTGGTGAAAAAGAGAATGACAAAATTTAGCCCTGGCTGGACGAATTGGACGATGCGTCGGATGATACAGGGGTGGATGAAGCGTCGTCAGCGAATTTTACGTAAGAGGCGGTAACCCAGCCGAGCTTACCCTTATAATCAACGAAATAGAAGTTGCCTGTTTCGCCCTTTACCGAGATTTCAGCACCCTTGGGAATATCCATAATGGCAGTATAGTTTGTTGAGCTGGGATTTGTTCTCATTGTCAGACCGGTGCTTTGAGTGTTAACGTATGCCTTTTTGGGAGTGTTATAGTTCTTTTCGGGATAGGTCACGTCAAAGTTGCTGTCCTCTTCCTCGCTTGATTCATCTTCGTCCTCTTCCTCGCTCGAAACTTCGCTTGATGTTTCGGGCTGGCTTGATGATTCAGGTTGGCTTGATATTTCGGCAAGTGACGAGGTTTCTTCGCTCGATGTTCCCGCAACCCCTGCAACCACTTCCAGAAGTGAATCGCCGTTTGACGAGGTGCAGGCGCAAAGTGATCCCAAAAGCATCATAATTGCGATGGCAAGGCAAATAATTCGTTTGTTCATATTTATCTTTCCCTTCATAAAAAAATTACTTTTGCTGTAATTTAATAAACTTTATATCAAAAAGTCCTTTGTTTAAAAAAGGTCTTTTGCCGCTTGTAATGTTTTGTTAGCAACCGTTCGTGCAACACCTACTCCTGCACCTGCATTTTCGGCAATTACGACGAAGGCGAGGGGATGGTCGTCATTCATATTGAATCCGACAAACCAGGAGTGAGGCGTTATGCCTTCGTCAACCTCGGCAGTACCCGTTTTCGCGCATACGTTTAGTCCGGGGAAACGGTGGTCGCCGTAGGTGGATGAAACGGTGTATCGCATCATTTCTTTCAGCTTGTTTGCTGTCGTTTTTGAAAAAAGCTGCGATGTGTAATCGATTGAACTGCTGCCGAATTTTATTCCGTTGGAGGAGGTCACCGATTCGATAAGATAGGGTTTTACCGCTTTTCCTTCGTTTGCGATTGCGCCCATTACGGTTAGATAACCGAGCGGATTAACCAGATCGGTATATTGTCCCATTCCTGCCCAGCCGAGGTCCACCTTTCGTATGTTCGAAAGGTCGATGCGACCTGACTTTGCCTTAATTCCGTCGATTTCTGCGGCAGAATTCAGTCCCAGATTGTCCGTATATTTTTGTAAAGTGTCGGCTCCAAGATCGATTGCAAGCTGTGAAAAATACGCGTTACATGATTTCGCCAGTGCCTCGCGTAAGGTCATTTCGCCATGCTTTGACATACACGAAATGGTCTCGCCCTCTACCGTTGTGCCGTGGTCGCATACGTATTTGCGCGTTTCGGCGTCGTCGAGTGTTTCGAGCGCGGCAATTGCCGTCACCAGCTTAAAGGTTGAGCCGGGGGGATAGGACGAGGATAAAAAGCGGTTTATATAGATTCCCTTGTCCCCTTTGCCTTCTTTTGTCGGGTCGTAGGTCGGGGAGGAAACCATGCACAGAACCTCGCCTGTTTTATAGTTATACACGCCAACCGCACCGCTATAATTTCCGAGTGCCTTTAATGCGACGGTGTTAACCTTTGCGCTGAGGGTGAGCTCGATATTATTACCGCCCGATTTAGCGGAAAAGAGACCTGTCACGCGGTTGTATCCCGTGAGGGTGTCCCAGTGACTCGTCGAAAGGCCCGTTTTGATAAATCCTTTAAAGTCACCAATGGCGTGAAGGGTACTTATTCGAGTATAAAAATCGGGGTTGTAAATTCGTTTACCCTCCTCGGTTGTTGCGAGAACAATTCCATCGCGGTCGGTGATGTCGCCTGCGCTTACGAGTGTACCATTCTTATAAATATGTCTGTTTGCGGGGAAGCTTGTCCAATCATCACCATTCGTAAACGAGAGGTAGCACAGAGCAAAAAGTCCAATCGAAAAAGCTATCGTAAACAGTAATAAAAACATTGAGCGGAGTGACATTTGCTTCATTCCACGTCACCTCCGAGTCCCGCCGCTTTTATAAAAGCGAGCATTCCCATACTTGCCATAATTGACGAGCCGCCATTTGAAATCAGCGGTAGCGTAACTCCCGTCAGGGGCAAAAGGTCGGTCGAGCCGAATATATTAAGCGCCGCTTGAAAAAGAAACATTCCTGATGTGGCTGCCGCTGCAATCGAATAATAAACCGAGCGAGTCATTCCGGCCCTTTTTATCGCATAGAGGGTAAAAAGGATTAGCACGGCAACGCAGCAAAGCCCGATTATCAGTCCCCATTCCTCTACAACAAAGCCAAAAACGAGGTCGGTATCTGCCGCGGCAACGAGGTCAAGATTTCCTTTCCCTCCGCCAACGCCGAATAGTCCGCCGCTACCAATTGCAATCATTGTGTTAACCTGCTGATAGCCGCTTGTATATGCGTTTTCCCACGCGTGCAGATAGGTGGCAAATCGGTTTGCAACGTAGGGTTTGAGCGCGATAATGGCCACCCCACCGACTACCGCCGCACCGATAAAGAGGATGATTGCTTTGAGGTCGCCCGAGCGCATGAATACGATAATCAGCATACCGATAAAGAATACCGATGCAGTACCGAAATCGCGCATAATGAAAAGCGGCAACAGACACGCACCCGAAAAGCAGGTGAAAAGCACCAAATTTCGCGTGGTAATCAGTCGGTTGAGTGAGGCGCATCCTGCAAAAACATACGCAATTTTGACAAATTCGGACGGCTGGACGGTGATAAAGCCGAGGTCAATCCAGTTTTTTGCTCCGTTGAGCTCGGTACCGAATAAAATGTTAAAGAAAAGAAGACCCACTCCGATAACGCCTATTGCATAACGCAGTTTCATGGTGAGTGAAAGATTTTTTAACACGAAATTGAGTAGAACGAAAACCACAAGCCCGAGCATCATCGCGATAAATTGCTTGTAAAGCGAATCGGGCATGGCACTTGCCGCAACGGCAAGTCCGAATGTGCATAGAAAAAAGGCGCAAAGCTCGATTCCGACGTTTTCGAATTTCATTATTTTCAGATAAATCCACTCGACCATAATCAGTCCGCCGAAGCAAATCGGCAACTGAATGGGAAAATTATCGGTCGAAAGATAGTGAATGGTGAGGGACAGCACAACCATTATTTGAAGCATTGTCAGTACAATGGTAGCACACTTTGCCCTGACCGAGTTTAGTTGGTCGTTTTTATCATACGGAATGTATGGGTCGCGGCTATCGTCGAGCGTCAGCTCTGCTGATGCGACCGAAATGGTATCGCCGTGAGCAATCGGCTGGGGGCGGTCGATTTTCTCCTCATTGAGCAGAACGTCGCCAACGGGATGAAGCGTCCATCCGTCATTTTCGAGTATTATCGCGGCGGCATTGGTGGATGCTTCCTTCGATTTTACTACAATGTCGCAGTGGCGTCCTCGACCGATGATATTTTCCCTCGCCGTGATGGGAAAAATCTTTCCATTTTGGTCAATCAGTCGGGCAAAAATCGGATTTTCCCTTTTGCCGCCGATGAGAATTTTGTATAACAGATATATTACCGTTACTGCCGCTACGGGAATGATAAAGCGTATCAGCCAGCAGTAAAAGTATGCAAGCCATTGAAACATTCGCCGACGGCCTCCTTTTTTTGAGCAGTAATATATATTTATATTCCGTTTTATTTTACTATATTATGTGGCTTATGTCAACTTGTAAAGCGGAAGGATATGTGTTACAATGTTATCTAATAAATCCAAAAAAGTGAGATGTTAAATAAAAAATGGCAGTTTTAAATATCGTAATGGTCGAACCGCAAATCCCTCAAAATACCGGAAACGTAGCACGAACCTGTGCCGCTACGGGAGCGCGACTTCACCTTGTCGGCCCGATGGGATTCAAAATTGATGATAAAAAGTTAAAAAGAGCAGGGCTCGATTACTGGCACCTGCTCGATATAACTTTTTATGATGATTTGGACGATTTCTTGGCAAAGAATGAGGGCGAATTTTTCTTCTTTTCGACAAAGTCACTTGGCACCCATTCGGATATGACCTATCCCGATGGAGCGTACCTCTTTTTCGGCGCCGAAACTCACGGTCTGCCCGAAAAATTGTTATTCGACCATCCTGACCGATGCGTCAGAATACCCATGATTGACGATGCGCGTAGTCTCAATTTATCCAATTCGGTTGCAATCGGAGTGTACGAGGTGCTTCGTCAATGGGGCTATCCCGAATTGCAAAACGAGGGTAAACTCACCCAGTACGATTGGTCGCAGGCAAATTTCGAGTTTTAAACTCATTTAATTCAATAATCAACCTATTTTTCAGCCGTTTCTCCGTATGAGCAGCGGCTGAATTTGTTTTCCCTCGATTGCCGCCCGAATGGTATCGTCAATCAGAGAAAAGTCGGAGATAAGCGAGGTCGGCTTTGCGTGGGCATCGTCCTGCTCAAAGGGAACGAAATACACGTTTTTTGTATTAAGCAGAGCGCCGATATTCTTTGCTGAGCCGGAAAGAGCATCGTTGGTGGCTATCGCGATTACTACGGGACGACCGTTTCGCAGATGCGCCTTTGCCGCCATGGTAACGGCGGTGTCGGTGATTCCGTTTGCAAGCTTTGCGGCGGTGTTGCCGGTGCAGGGAGCGATAACCAGAACATCGAGCAACTTCTTTGGCCCTATCGGCTCGGCTTCCTTTACAGTCGAAATAATCTCCCTTTCGCATATTTCCTTTACCCGCGATTTAAAGTCATCTGCGCTGCCAAATCGCGTGTCTGTGATCTGGACGATAGGGGACATAATGGGGAATAGGTTATATCCTTTATCTTTTAGATTTTTCAGCTCGTTTACGGCGGCATTCAGGGTACAGAAGGAGCCGCACATAGCAAAGCCGACGTTTAACACATTCATAAAAATTCCTCCCGAATAATCTCGTTGATGGTGTTTAAAATGTTTCTTGCCGCTGTAACGGGAGCGACCTTTGCCGGAAGTGACGGTGCGTTGATATATCGTATTTTGGCACTCGATAACGAATCGAAATCGACCCCGTAAGGAGCCGATGCAAGCTCGATGTAAAGGGCATCTTTTTTCATCATTTTTACTGTATCATCGTCGTAAATTCTATGAGGAATGGTGTTGAAAACAATCGAAAATTTATCAATATGGTCGGCAATTTCACTCGTCAAAATATGATTTACACCGCATTTTTCGGCATAATTGAGGTCGGTGCTTTTTCGCGCGCTTACGGTGACCTTTGCGCCCATCGCCTTTAAATAATTCGCCAGCACCTTTCCGATTTTGCCATAGCCGGAGATTAGACATTCGGCATCAAAAAGGGCAAAATCGGTATTTTCAATAGCAATCGAAATGGCACCCTCCGCCGTCGGTATCGCGTTTAGCTCGGCAAACGAATCCCTTTCGTTGTAGTCGAAAATGAGGGCACCCGCCGCCTTTATCTTTGATGCAAAATCGGGCGGAATCAGACCACCTAAGAAAATGTCACCCTCATCCGCCGTCTCAACAATTTCGGACAGAGCGATTTTGCCCCTTTCAAGTGGCGCGTTGAGGTTTTTTCCGTCGCGGGTCAGAGGCAGGGGCAGAATTATTATATGAGCGTCGGGCGAAATGGCGTGACCCCCTGAAATGAGTAGCTTTTTAAGTATCTCAAATCGCTTGTCACCGCCGATAATTTTAAATTGCATATTCTCAACCCCATAAAAAAATATCTCATAGAATGTTCTATACCCATTCTATGAGATATTTGTCGGTTTAGTTACTGTTAAGATGCTTTTTAATTTTTCGGTTGAGTTTAGCTCGGGCTCGGCAACTACCCTTTCGAGAAGGTCGTTCAGTACCCGACCAACCTCCTCACCGCTGATACCCATTACGTTAAGGTCGTTACCGCCAATGGCAAGATGTCGAATGAGATACGGCTCGTTCTTTTCAACAATGTCGCAAAGCTCCGTTTTCGCCGCCGAAATTTCGCGTCCATACAACGCTTTGTGTGCCGAAAGAATGGCGAAAATATCCTCCACGCTATGCTTTTGTAACAGGTGCTTTAACTCGGCTCGGTCAAAGGACTGATTTTCGTCCAATGCGGTATAAATTAGCCATACCGCTGCTCTTGTCGTCCGCTCGGCTTTGAGCTTCGCCAGAACCGAATCGGGTACGCATTTGCACAGTTTCAAAAGTACGGCAATCCGCACGTTCAAATTCTCGTCAATCGCGTCAATCGGTGATAAATCGTCGCAATCGCCTATGCCAATATGCTCAAATCCGCCATTTTTAACTATAATTTCGATGAGTGACGGCGCCTTTCCCATCAGAGCCTTTTTAACCTCGCTGTAAATTCGCTCGGCACTCACGTTGAGGAGTGTTTTTGCGAGTTTTTTTATAGCGGCGAGTGTATCGTTTTCGATGGTGTAGCCGAGTGTCGAGCCGAAGCGAATTGCCCTCAGAATACGAAGCGCATCCTCGTCAAAGCGTCTTTCAGCATCGCCGACTGTACGGAGAATTTTTCTTTCAATATCCTCTTTCCCACCAAAGCAGTCGAAAATTCCGCGCCTTTCATTATAACCAATCGCGTTGACGGTAAAGTCGCGACGTGCAAGGTCGTCCTCAAACTCGCCCGTGAAATTGACCGAGTCGGGACGTCGATGGTCGGCATAGTCCCCGTCAATTCGGTATCTCGTCACCTCAATTGGTTGACCGTCGGAAATGACCGTGACGGTGCCGTGCTTTATTCCCGTTTCAATCACGCGGTCAAACATGGACGAAATGGCTTCACACGGCGCATTCGAGGCAATATCGTAGTCGTGCGGAATGATGCCCGACAGCATATCTCTGACGCATCCGCCGACCAGCCACGCCTCGTAGCCGCTTTCTTCAATTTTACTGATAACTGCCGCTACATAGTGCGGGATAAAAAATTTTTCCATAAAATGTTCCTTTTCGGTTGTTTATCGGTGAAAAAGATGGTATTATATTTATAGGTTGCTTAAATTAAATTTAGGAGTGATGGTATGAAACAGCTCAATGAATACGATAAGCTGATTGACAGCGTTAAAAAAATTCACATGATAGGCATCGGCGGCGCAGGAATGTGTCCCCTTGCCGAAATTTTGCATAAAAAAGGATACGAGCTTACCGGCTCGGATAATAACCGTACCGATACGCTTTCACGCGTGGAAGCAATGGGTATTCCCGTTACCCTCGGTCATTTCCCCGAAAATGTTCACGGAGCCGAGCTTGTAATTCATTCGGCAGCGATTATGAAGGATAACCCCGAGCTTGTCGAAGCAGAGCGCCTTTCTATTCCTACGCTCGAAAGGTCGTTTTTGCTCGGTGCAATCACGCGAAAGTTTGATAACGTAATCGGTGTTTGCGGTACACACGGAAAAACTACTGTTACCTCTATGATAACACAAATTCTGCAAGATGCAAATCTTTCTCCGTCGGCAATCATCGGCGGAAAGCTTCCGCTCATCAATGCAAACGGAATTTGCGGTAATTCCGACACACTCGTTTGCGAGTCGTGTGAATACGTCGATACCTTTTTAAAGGAGTCGCCCGATATTTCCGTTTTGCTCAATATCGACCGCGACCACATGGAGTATTTTAAGACGGATGAGCGTCTCATCGAATCGTTCAGGCGCTTTATCAGCTCATCGACAAAATGCGTGGTAGTAAACGGCGACGACGAACGCAGTATGCTTGCGACCGAAGGGGTTGACCTTGAAATCATTACGGTTGGCGAAAACGAGGGGAACGATTTTCGAGCAGTAAACGTAGCCATGTCAAAGGGCGGATTTTACGAATTCGACCTTTTAAAAGGGGATACGATTATTACCCATATTTCGCTCGGTTGCCCGGGACGTCATAACGTAATCAATTCGGCTATGGCAGCGGTTGCCGCCATTCTTTCGGGTGCTACCGGCGAGGACGTAAAGTATGGACTTTCCCGATTTGGCGGTGCTTGTCGCAGATTCGAAATTCTCGGAAAGCCGAACGGAATAGTTATTGCCGACGACTACGCTCATCATCCAAAGGAACTCGAGGTCACACTCAATACGGCAAAGGCAATGGGCTTCAACCGCGTGTTTGCGGTGTTCCAGCCATTTACATTCAGCCGTACGTCGATGCTTCTTGACGAATTTGCCCGAGTGCTCGGCATTGCCGACCAGGTGGTTTTGTCGCAGATTATGGGCTCGAGGGAAAAGAATACCTACGGCGTTCACACCTCCCAAATAGCCGAAAAGATTGACGGCTCGGTTTATTTTGATACCTTTGACGAAATTGCCGACTATATCGTTGACAACGCAAAGGAAGGCGATTTGGTAATCACCCTCGGCTGCGGCGATATTTACAAGGCGGCAAAAATAATGCTTAACAAATACGCAGAAAAATAAAAAATATACAAAAGGCGAGCAGGGAAGTACCCTGTTCGCCTTTTTTCTGCAATAATTGACAAAATTTTTGGCATTATATAATGAAGGCAATAAATCTGCACCGTCTGCGGAACAAAGTTTTAATTAGTTATTGTATAATATAAAGAATAAAGAAATCGCAACGGAATTTTCCGTTGCGATTTCTTGTTATTCAGCTTGTTCTGTTTTGTTTGTATATGGGTTGGTATAAAAGTCGGGTAGTTTGCCTTTTTCTGTTTTGATATAGACAAAGTATTCTTTTGATGCCTCGGGATTATACTTTTCATAGGTTTCGCCATCTATAATCTCGTAGTCAAAAGCTTCGCGATAGAACATTACAGAAATCATCGGGTCGCCAAGCTTTGGCGTATTATTAGCATTGTTTTTGATGAATTCGGCGAGCTTTTTAAAGTTGATATCCTTGTTATATACAGCGTTATCAAAGTGGTTTCCGTTTTCATCGGTCATGTTAAAGAAGCAGACGTCGGCGCTTGTTTTACCCTCTCTGGCATCGGTGCCGTCGTAAAAATGCTCGATTTCATAAACTAGGTCGTCAATAATATCCTTGTTTCTTTCACTAATTAGCCCGATTAAATAATTGTATGCAGAGGGCGTGTTTTGGTCGATATACACGGTGATGGGGTAGGTACTGGTTTTTACCGGTACGGTGATGTCGATGCTGCCGATTTGCTTTTCGGAATAGGTGTTTGCATCGCCAAATACGTCGGTGAATTCAGCCGCCAAATAATCCTCGCGGCAGTATTCATACAGTTTTTTCTCCTCATCTTCGGTCAGCTCAATTCCGGAGGTATATGTTTTTATGCTGACGTCGGAGTATTTGGGTAGTTTGAGGAATATATCCTGATACCGTGTATCCTTTTTGATTTCATTTATGAGCGAGGAATACTGGCTTTCGTTGAAATATATGTGTCTGTAATGTGTGCCGAAGGTGGTGTTTATCGCTACGGTGTAATCCTCGGCATAATCAGAGTAACCTATCAATTTCCGTTTTGTTTCGCGTACGTTATCTTTCAGCGCATCACTGATAATCTCGCGGATTTCCTTGCTGTCGAGCTTGATTTCACCGGTTAGCGCGTTGTAATAGTCGCTGTTTATATCTGCGCGGTCGGTTATATAAATCTGCACTGACTTAATATCGTCGGTATCGGGGGTAAAGGACAATACTCCGTGGTACATACCGAACATAGCACCGATGAGGGCAATATTCACTATTGCTACATATCCGAGCGATTTTAAGGCGGAAAGCAGGTTGCGGAATTTCTTTGTCGCAATCAATTCATAAATTAAAACGGCGAGAATAACTATGGTGTAGAGTACGGTCAGCAGGAATACGTCGTCTCGCAAACTGCGCTGTTCGTATGCCGGGTTTATATTAAGCATATTGAATATAATCGCACACGGAATGAGAGAGAAAACTGTACCTACAAGCACGCGAAAAATCGACTGCATTCTTTTTCCGACGGCTGAATTGCCCGCAAATTCGCTTTTTCTGATTTTAAACAAATAGGCGGCAATGACGGTGTAAACTACCGCTATAATAAAGGTGTAAATTGCGGAAGTGATGCTATCGGTTATGCTGTATCCGTTTACGAGCATTTCAAGCATACCGAAGGGGATGCTGTATGAGTGACCCAGAATGCCGTGAGAGGTCATAATCGGCAGCTCATCAATTACTACGACACGTAATGTGAACAGAATTGCCGATGGCAAATAAATGAGCATATTCGAAACGATAATGTTGTTAAAGGTTGTGCCGGTGACGCTCATTGCAATTGCAACGCAGGTGCTGACAAAGAGTGAGCCCGAAACAATAACCGCCAATCGAACAAAAACCGAGGCATAATTGATTAAGAAAAGCTTTGGAAATACAGCATGGGAAATAACGGCGATTGCTGAACTTGAAATAAGTGCAATCATCAGCCAACTGATTGCGGCGGCAAATGCGCTCAAAAATACACATTCGCGTTTTTCGCATAGGGCGTGATAAAAGTCGCTTGAATTTCGCTTATTGACC
>JAFOCB010000157.1 GCA_017381515.1 Clostridia bacterium
AATGATGAGGACGTCCTTACCTTGCTCGCGGAAATATTCCGCCATAGCACAGCCGCTGTACGGAGCAATATACTGCAAGGGCGCACTTTCGGACGCACTTGCCGAAACGATGATGGTGTATTCCATAGCTCCGTTGCGAAGCAACTCGCTTGCAAGCTGGGCAACAGACGTACTCTTTTGTCCGATTGCGACGTAGATACAGATAACGTCGGAATTTTTCTGATTGATAATGGTATCGATGGCGATTTCGGTTTTACCCGTCTGTCTGTCACCGATGATAAGCTCACGCTGACCTCTGCCGATAGGAATCATACTGTCGATTGCCTTGATACCTGTTTGGAGAGGAATGTTTACACTTTCTCTTTCGATAATGCCGGGCGCTTCCGATTCGATGGGTCGGGTTCCGTTATATTCAATCGGTCCCTTTCCGTCGATGGGCTCACCGAGGGCGTTTACAACACGACCGAGCAGCTTTTCGCCAACCGGGACGGAGAGAACCTTTCCCGTGCGGATGACGGTCGAGCCCTCGCGAAGATTATTCTTATCCGAAAGGACGGCTACAGAAACGGTTTCTTCCTCCAAGTTCTGCGCCATGCCGAAGCTGCCGTCCTCGAATTCGAGCAATTCGTTGGCCATACAGTTACGAAGTCCGTAAACTCGGGCAATTCCGTCACCGACGAGAGTAACCTTTCCCGTTTCGGTCATATCGATTTTGGAATTATAGTTCTTTATCTGATTTTTAATTATATTGCTGATTTCTTCGGGTCTGTTCATGAGTTCATCACATCCTTAATATCGCCGAGGCGGTGCTTAATGCTTCCGTCAAATGTCTTTCCATCGACTTCGATTTTCATTCCGCCTATGAGTGATTCGTCAATAATATAAATGGGGTCTATCCTCTTATTCGTGATGGCTTCGAGCTTTTTACAAACTGCATCTTTTTGTTCACCACTCAGCTCAACCGCCGAGTAAACGGTGGCAATAGCGCGATTCGAAAATGCTCTCGCGAGTGTCTCAAATTCGTCAATGCAGAGCAAAATTGTACGCATCTTTCCATTTTCGCAAAGCACCTTTATAAACGAAACCACGTACTGCGGCATTTTGCCATCGAATGCTTCATCAATCGACGCGGTTCTTTCGCCGAGAGGAATTGCGGGCGAATTGAGAAACTCGATATAATCGGGATTTTCGTCAAAAAGCTGCTTTAAGGTGACGAGCGAATCGAGAAATTCCTCGACCGCATTTTCTTCGACAGCAAGGGTGAACAAAGCTTCTGCATATTCACGTTCAGTCTGTATCATTTTCATCACCTATGCTTTCGATAAATGAATCGATGAAACGCTGATGATCTTCAGCAGAAACCTCTCTTTCGAGCACCTTTTCGGTGAGCAGAGAAGAAACCTCGACGATTTCCTTTTTAACCGCATCCTCGGCCTTTTTGCGTTCGAGGATAGCATCGTTTTCGGCTTGACGGACGATTCCGTCGGCCTTTAACTTAGCTTCGGCGATAATTTCTTTTTCGCGTTCGTTTGCGATGCTTACCGCCGATTTGATAACCTCGTCGGCTTCAACCTTTGCTGATTGCAGTTTTTCTTCATATTTAATTTTATCCAAATTTGCCTGCTCTTTTGCTTCGGCGGCGGCGTCATAATCGCTTTGAATATCATTCTGACGTTCGTCGAGCATTCTTTTTGCCGGCTTGTATAAAAACTTTTTTACAATCAAAAACAGCAGAACAAGGTTTACCAGTGAAACGAGCATCTGCCATAAATTGACCGAAATTACGTCTAATGTTTGCATCTAAATCACTCCGCTGTTATTAAAGCGATTTTATTGTATTAACGAGAATGTCAACCAAAAGGTTTGGTGCAACAAAGATAAGGAGAATTGCGATAACGAGCGCGTAAAGACCGGTTGTTTCGGCGATAGCGCAACCCATGA
>JAFOCB010000158.1 GCA_017381515.1 Clostridia bacterium
AGGGATAATTCGCCTAAAACAGTGTCTTTTTGCAGTCTAATACGTTACAACACCGCAGTACGCGACAGCGTGACTGCGGTGTTGTGCCTTTTGTACTATCAAAAATCCATCTGTTTTAGGTGCTTTGCAGTTTTGTAGCAATAAATTCGGCTAGGATTCAAAGCAACTAAACCGCAGTAATACTTTGTGTATTACAAGGATTTGTTGCTAAGAATTGTGTAGAATTTATGCGAAATAACAATTTCTCCCTATATGAGCGCTCCTAAACGATGTCTCTTTTCTATTATGTATTTAATTATTCTGTCCAAACGTGAACGTTGTAGATTGTTGTATAGAACAGCTTATCATTAGTATCAAAAAAGAAATTAAGCATATAATCGCCATACTGATATGAAAGAATCTTTGAACCGACGAGCGGCTCAACCATAAAGAACATATCATCATCACTTGCAACCTTATCCGAAACAGGTTGAGCTTCGATAGTCCCCTTTACATCTGCATAAGTGCTATGACCAATCATATATCCAAATGAATCAATAGACTGGGCGATATATGCGATTCCGCTCATTGGAGAAGCATTATAATAAAAATAGCGAGTGTCGTATGAATACATTTTAATAATTCTGTCACCCGTATCAAGTCCGCGAATGGTCAAATCATAAACAATTTCGTCATCCAGTTCGGGCACAGAATCCGCTTCCGACGATGTATCAGCAGTAGAACCCGTCACTGATGACGTTTCGGTATCAGAAGGTGTTTCCGACTCCGAATTTACTTCCTTCGAAGAAAGATTCGCTCCATGCTCATCAAGAGCAGGTCCGTCGCCATTATAATACTCGACTACCTCGTCAACCGATGCACCTACGGGAAACATCACAGTATCAATCATTCCCTTTGATGCGTATTCGGGTACGAGTTTATTATATTCTACAATCGAAACCGTCTGTGATAAAACATCGTTTTGCTGCTTTTCCCCGCAGGATGCGAAGCTGAAAACTATTAAGGAAACTAAAATAAATGCTACTAATCTCTTCATACCTATCTCTCCTTTTATTCGCTGCATTTTTTGATAAGTTCGTGTTTCATATTCCATAAATCATTTGACAAATCAACATAATAATCGTGCGGATTCTCGAAACGCAGAACTTCATCCCAAAGGTGTTCGACCTGCCTCTGACAATAATGTTGAATTTCGCTGACAGAATAGTCAGTATAAACTAATTTACCCGACTTATAAATGGGTTTTGTGAGCCGACGAGCGATAAAATTAGTAACCGTCTTTCTCTTCCAAGTGTATTCGGGGTCGAAAATTTCGTACGGTTGTGTATCGTCAATTTCCTCATTATATAGAGTAACAACGTCGGCGATTGCCTTTCCACTAGAACGGTCAAAAAGTCGCCAAACCGACTTAAACCCGGGTGTAGTTATCTTTGATACGTTTTCGCTAAGCTTGATTTTCGGAATAATCTCGCCATCGCCGCCAATAATTGCGCTCAGCTTATACACTCCGCCCATTACAGGAGAAGATGCAGAAGTAATCAATCTTTCGCCTACACCAAAAGTGTCAACCTTCGCTCCTTGCAAAAGCATATCAGAAATAATATGTTCATCAAGTGAATTTGACGCGACAATATGACAATCGGGATAACCCGCTTCGTCAAGCATTTTTCTAGCACGCTTTGATAAATAAGTAATATCACCGCTATCAATACGAATGCCGACAGGTCGCTTTCCAAGCGGTTTAAGCACGTCATCAAACACCTTAATAGCATTCTTTATTCCCGATTTCAGCACGTTATAGGTATCAACTAAAAGTATGCAGTTGTCGGGATAAATCCTTGCATAAGCGGCAAATGCATCGTATTCGTTATCAAACATTTGAATCCAGCTATGAGCCATTGTACCGGCGGGATTAAGTCCAAATTTCTGCGACGCAAGTACGCATGAAGTTGATGCACAGCCACCAATAATTGCAGCCCTTGCTCCATAAACAGCGGCATCATATCCTTGTGCGCGTCTGGCACCGAATTCGATAACCGGACGACCTTGTGCCGCTCTGACAATTCTGTTTGCCTTTGTTGCGATAAGTGATTGATGATTAAAGGTGATAAGTACAAGCGTTTCGATAAGCTGTGCCTCAATAATAGGCCCTCTGACTGTTAAAACCGGCTCATTCGGAAAAATTGGAGTGCCCTCGGGAATTGCCCAAACGTCGCAAGAGAAGGAAAAGCTGCTTAAATAATCTAAAAATTCCTCATTAAACCCTTTTTCCCTCAAAAAAGCAATATCCTCACTTTCAAAGGAAAGCTCGGTAATACAGTCAATAATTTGTTTAAGTCCGCACATAATGGCAAATCCGCCATCGTCAGGAACCCTTCTAAAAAAGAGGTCAAAAATGCCGACAGTATCCTTCTTGCCTTCTCTAAAATAGCCGTTTGTCATTGTTAATTCGTAAAAATCGGTCAACATTGACAGATTACGAGAAAAATGAGCGCTCATCTTACTCCTCCAAAAAAAATTATCAAATATATTATATCACAAATATAACATAAATCAATTTTTTATATAAAAATTAAATGACAAATTATTTTAGATGTGATATAATTAACGAGTACAAAGGATGGTGACAAGTAATGAGAACTAGAAAAACACCTCTCGGTAATGCCAATATGATTGGAGAACGAGTAGAACAGCTCAGAAATATAAATAATATGAAACAAAAGGACCTTTTGTACCACCTCAATTCAAAAGGAATTGTCATGACTGCTTCGTCACTTTCTAAGCTCGAAGGTCAGGTTAGGCAGGTCAATGATTTTGAAATAGTAGCACTTGCGGACATTTTTGGAATATCGGTGGCAAAATTGCTTGGCATTGAGCAAAATATCAACAATCATAATTGACAAATATTCATATATTTGTTAGAATATATATCAAAAAATAAGAGGTTCTGTGTAACCTCTTTTTTCTTGTGTAAAGGGTGATTTTATGGGAATTACATTAGCAGAGAAAATTTTAAAAGCGCACGTCATTGATGGCGAATTTAAGAAGGGTGAAGAAATCGGTTTACGCATTGACCAGACTCTTACCCAGGACGCAACAGGAACCATGGCATACCTCGAATTCGAGGCAATGGGCATTCCTCGCGTAAAGACCGACAGATCGGTTGCCTACATCGATCACAATACTCTCCAATCCGGATTTGAAAACGCTGACGACCACCGTTTCATCGGCTCGGTAGCAAAGAAGCATGGCGTATATTTCAGCCGTCCCGGTAATGGTATTTGCCACCAGGTTCATTTGGAACGCTTCGGCATCCCGGGAAAAACACTCATTGGCTCGGATAGTCACACTCCGACAGGTGGCGGTCTCGGTATGATTGCTATTGGTGCAGGTGGACTCGACGTTGCAGTTGCAATGGGTGGTGGCGCTTATTATATTACATATCCTAAGATTGTTAACGTAAAGCTCAGCGGCAAATTACAGCCCTGGGTAGCGGCAAAGGACGTTATCCTCAAGGTACTTCAAATCATGACCGTAAAGGGCGGCGTTGGAAAGATTATTGAATACACCGGTGACGGCGTAGCTACACTTTCTGTTCCGGAAAGAGCTACTATTACCAATATGGGCGCTGAACTCGGTGCTACAACATCAATCTTCCCTTCGGACGAAATTACCCGTTCATTCCTCAAAGCACAGGGACGCGAAGACGTTTGGTCTGAACAAAAAGCGGACGCTGACGCTGAATATGACGAAATTATCGAAATCAATCTTTCCGAGCTCGAGCCGATGATTGCTTGTCCTCATTCACCCGACAATGTTAAGCCGGTCAGTGAAATTGAAGGCATGAAGATTGACCAGGTATGTATTGGCTCATGCACAAACTCATCACTTCTCGATATGATGAAGGTTGCCCATATTTTAAAGGGCAAAACAGTTCATCCCGACGTTTCACTTGCAATAGCCCCCGGCTCAAAGCAGGTACTCAATATGATTGCAGATAACGGATGTCTCTCTGACATAATTGATGCTGGTGCGCGTATCCTCGAAAGCGCTTGCGGTCCCTGTATCGGTATGGGTCAGTCACCCAATTCAAAGGGCGTTTCACTCCGTACCTTTAACCGCAACTTTGAAGGACGTTCGGGCACAAAGGACGGTCAAATCTATCTCGTATCACCCGAAGTAGCCGCTATTTCGGCAATCAATGGTTACCTCACCGACCCGAGAAAGATTGGCGATATGCCCGAATTCATGCTTCCCGAACAGTTTGACATCAATGACAATATGGTAGCACTTCCCTCTGACGAAGCAAATATGAATGATGTCGAGGTGCTGAGAGGACCGAATATTAAGCCCTTCCCAGTTACCACTCCTCTCGATAGCGTAATCGATTGCAAATGCTCGCTCAAGGTTGGCGACAATATTACCACCGACCACATTATGCCCGCAGGAGCAAAGATTCTGCCCCTCCGCTCAAACATTCCCGCTATTTCAAAATACTGCTTCACCGTTTGTGACGAAAACTTCCCCGAAAGAGCCGAATCGCTCGGAAAGAGCATTATTATCGGCGGTTCAAACTATGGTCAGGGCTCGTCACGTGAACACGCAGCACTTGCTCCCTTACATCTTGGAGTAAAGGCGGTTGTAGTAAAATCATTTGCTCGTATCCACCGCTCAAACCTCATCAACGCCGGTATTTTACCGCTTACATTTAAAAATGAAGCCGATTACGACCTCATCAACGAAGGCGACGATTTAATTATCGAAAACGTAATCGAATGTGTTAAAAATGATGCTCAGATGGTTATTAAAAATAAGACAAATGGAGCAAGCATTGAGGTTGATTGCGAACTCAGCGGTCGTGCAAAGGATATTATCCTTTCGGGCGGACTTCTCAACTACACAAAAGAGAAATTAAACTAAGAGGTGAATTAAAATGGCAGATAAAATTCAGATGAAAACACCGCTCGTCGAAATGGACGGCGACGAAATGACCAGAATTATCTGGCAATGGATAAAGGATATTCTCATTCTCCCCTACGTCGACCTCAAAACCGAATATTACGACCTCGGACTCGTTCACAGAAACGAAACCGACGACAAGGTTACATTCGATTCAGCCGAGGCAACCAAGAAATACGGCGTTGCAGTAAAGTGCGCAACAATCACCCCTAACGCCGCCAGAATGCCCGAATACAACTTAAAGGAAATGTGGAAATCGCCTAACGGTACCATCCGTGCTATTCTCGACGGCACTGTTTTCAGAGCCCCCATTCTGGTAAAAGGAATCGTTCCCTATATCCCCACATGGACAAGCCCGATTACAATCGCTCGTCACGCTTACGGAGATGTTTATAAGAATTCTGAAATTCAGGTTTCTGACGGAACAAAGTGCGAACTCGTTTGCACCGACAAGGACGGCAACGAAACCAGACAGCTTATCCACGAATTCAATGGTTCAGACGGCATTATTCAGGGACTTCATAATATTGATAAGTCTATCTCCAGCTTTGCAAGATGCTGCTTCAACTACGCACTTGATACAAAGCAGGATCTTTGGTTTGCTACAAAGGACACCATTTCAAAGAAATATGACCACAGATTCAAGGATATTTTTAACGAGATTTTTGAAACTGAATATAAAGAAAAATTTGATGCCGCTAACATTGAATATTTCTACACCCTCATCGACGATGCCGTTGCTCGCGTAATTCGCTCAAACGGCGGATACATCTGGGCGTGCAAAAACTATGACGGCGACGTTATGTCGGATATGGTAGCTACCGCTTACGGTTCACTCGCCATGATGACAAGTGTTCTCGTTTCACCCGATGGCGTTTACGAATACGAAGCTGCTCACGGCACAGTTCAGCGCCATTACTACAAGCATCTCAGGGGTGAAGAAACATCTACCAACTCTGTTGCAACCATTTTCGCTTGGACAGGAGCATTAAGAAAGCGCGGCGAACTTGACGGTACACCCGAACTTTCACACTTTGCCGATATGCTTGAAAAGGCAACCATCGACACAATCGAAAGCGGCGTAATGACAGGTGACCTTTATTCAATGTCAACCCTCGAAGACAAGAAAAAGGTTAACACAAAGGAATTCTTAATAGAAATTAACGAAAACCTTAAAAAGCTTGTTTAATAAAACACAATAATAAACCTCTCGACATATACTAAACTACAAAGTTATGTCGGGAGGTTAATTTTATGTGTTCAATATGCGGATTTGCAAATTTCGAAAGAGAAACTGACATTGACAGCAATATCATAGATAAAATGGGGCAAAAACTGAAACATCGTGGCCCTGATACGACAGAAAAATACGTCGATAAATATGTTTCGCTTCACCACAATCGACTATCGGTAATTGATATTGAGAATGGAAAGCAACCTATGTCAGTCGAATATATGAGCAATAAATATGTAATAATTTACAATGGCGAAATTTACAACACCCCTGAATTGAAACAACAAATTTATAAAGATTTTAAAGTGGAAATGAAAACGAATTGTGACACCGAGGTTGTGCTATGGTCATACATTCTGTATAAAGAAAAATGCCCCGAAATGCTAAACGGAATTTTCGCCTTTGCGGTGTACGATACTTATAAAAAGCAATTATTCATTGCGCGAGATCGATTCGGTATCAAGCCATTATTCTATACAGTAAAAAATGGCACACTTATTTTCGCATCAGAAATCAAAGCAATGCTCGAACATCCCGAAATCAAGCCCGAAATTGATATAAAAGGATTATGGCAACTGCTATATCTCTCACCTGTAAAAATAAACGGTAACGGCATTTTTAAAGATATTAGCGAGATTAAACCGGGTTATTGCGGAGTATTCGATAAATCCGGACTGAAATTTAATAAATACTGGAAACTTAAAGCGTACGAACTAAATGTAACCTCTAGGGAAGCCGCCGAACACACAAAATTTCTACTCACCGACGCGATAAAAAGACAACTCGTTAGTGACGTTCCTCTCTGTGTATTTCTTTCGGGAGGACTTGATTCATCGGTCATTTCGGCGGTAGCCGCAGAGGAATATAAAAAGGAAAATAAAACACTCTCGTCCTACTCATTCGAATATGAAGGAAATAAAACCAGCTTTAAGTCGACACTGTTTCAGCCGCAAGGTGACGATGAGTATGCAGTTTATTTAGCAGAATATCTAGGTACTAACCATACAATTTTAACCGCACCGACCGAGTCGGTTGTAAACGCTCTGTTTGATGCAACCAAGCATCGAGATTTTCCCGGTCAAGCCGATATTGATTCATCTCTGCTTTACTTCTGCAATCAGGTAAAGAAAAATCATACTGTTGCCATTTCGGGCGAATGTTCGGATGAAATTTTTGGCGGTTATCCGTGGTTCTACCGTCCCGAAATGCTTTACAAAGAATTTTTTCCGTGGATTCACGACCCTTATGCCAGAATCAGATTGTTTGACGACGGGGTTGTGCATTCAAAGGATGGCTATGAATACATTTCGTCAATATATAAAAATAGCATAAACGAATGTCCTATTATTGACGGCGAGACGGACGATATGCGATGCTCACGAATCGCGACATATTTGTCAGTCAATTACTTTATGACCTCCCTGCTCGAAAGAAAGGACAGAATGAGCATGGCAAGCGGTCTCGAAGTTCGTGTTCCGTTCGGCGACCACAGAATCCTTGAATACGTTTTTAACGTGCCGTGGTCAATCAAATTTGAAAACAATACCGAAAAAGCTCTCCTTCGTAACGCAATGAAGGACTATTTGCCTGAAAAAATCCTGT
Organism: Clostridia bacterium; assembly: GCA_017381515.1. Classification (GTDB taxonomy): domain Bacteria; phylum Bacillota; class Clostridia; order Oscillospirales; family Acutalibacteraceae; genus UMGS1976. The sequence continues at coordinate 7,796 of JAFOCB010000158.1, forward strand.
GGCGAAAAAAGAGCCCATATCCAAAAACGCACAATCCAAAATACCACGAATCTGTATCAAATATCCTCCAAAATCGTATTAAATCGAATAAAAGCATCCTCAGTGAGATTATGAATAAAACCGCGTTAGAGTCGCTATTGAGCGGCGAAAACGTCACCTGGTTCGGTCAGCTGATGTCAACTCCACAGCTTTTGGCATGGCTAATTCAGTTCGATTATTGGTTTGAAAAATACAAGGTGAAAATAGTGTAAAAAAAAGCAGCCTATAAGGGCTGCTTTTTATTAGAATAATGACATTTGTAACGAATCGGGTAAGAAGTCGAGAACGTGAAGCTCGGTAAGGGTTTCTAAAATTCCCTTTGGTATTCCACCGTCGATTTGCAAATCTTCTTTTGATAAGTAGCCACCTTTTTTAGCCGCGTTAGCAATTAAAACGGCAGCGTTTTCGCCAATTCCATCGATGGAGGCGAAAGGTAGTCTAATTTTTCCATCCTCGACTAAATATTTCGTAGCGTCGGATTTATAGAAATCAATCGGTAAGAACTCAATACCCCTCGCCATAAGCTCGTTTACAATCATAAGAGTCGAGAACTGGGCATTTTCCTTTGCTGAAGCTTCCTTACCCTTTGCCTTGATTTCGAGCATAGCATCCTTTACCGTCTTTCGCGATGTGAGCAATCGAGCGTTCATTTCCTCTCCGCGAGCACTAAAATAAGCGGCATAATAAGCAACCGGCTGATGCACCTTATACCATCCTAGGCGAAGGGTCGAAATCATATAAGCAGCAGCGTGTGCCTTCGGGAACATATATTTAATCTTAAAGCAAGAATCAATATACCATTCGGGTACTCCATGTTCCCTCATTGCGGCAATATGCTCGTCGGTAAGAAGCTTTTTCGCTTTACCCTTTCGCGTGATTTCCATTATTTTAAATGCCATTTTGGGCGGTAACCCTTTGTGCATCAGATATGTCATAATGGAGTCACGAGTACCGATAACCTCGGAAATCGTGCAGATTCCATCCTTTATCAAATCCTGCGCATTACCGAGCCAAACGTCGGTACCGTGCGAAAGTCCCGATATTTGCAATAGGTCAGAGAAGGTTTTCGGTTGTGTTTCGAGCAGCATTCCTCGAACAAAGTTTGTTCCTACCTCGGGTAGTGATAATGAGCCGGTTTGAGCCTTTATTTCTTCCTCGTCATCGGTGAGTGCAAGGTCCTCCTTTGTGATTCCAAGCGCTTCCGTGGAGGTAAACAAGCTCATAACCTCAGGGTCGCTCATCGAAACATCCATGACGGGTATTCCCGTATAATCCTCGAGATACTTATAGATTGTGGGCACATCGTGTCCGAGTATATCAAGTTTTAGGATTGTATCGTGAATCGAATGGAAATCGAAGTGTGTTGTCTTTGTATCCGAGTTTGTATCATCAGCTGGATGCTGAATAGGACAAAAATCATAAATGTCAAATTCGCGAGGAACGACTACCATTCCTCCCGGATGCTGACCGGTCGTTCTTTTGATACCGGTACAACCATTTTTGAGATGCTCAATTTCTGCCTTATTCTTCATCTGGGAGCGTTCATCGCAGTATTTTCTTACATAACCGTAAGCAGTTTTTTCAGCAACGGTGGCAATAGTACCTGCCTTAAACACGTTTTCACTCCCAAAGAGAAACTCGGTAAATTTATGTGCATTCGACTGATATTCACCCGAGAAATTAAGATCAATATCAGGCGTTTTATCTCCATCAAAGCCAAGGAATGTTTCGAACGGAATATCATGTCCATCACGGTTAAGCGGCGTGTTACATTCGGGACAATTCTTTGGCGGTAAATCGAATCCCGAACCGTAGCTGCCATCAGTAATTGGTTCAAAATACTTGCAATTCTGGCAAACGTAATGCGGTTCAAGCGGATTTACCTCCGAAATTCCAGCCATTGTCGCAACAAATGACGAGCCAACCGATCCACGCGAACCAACCAAATAACCATGCTCAACCGAATCGGCAACCAGCTTCTGTGCAGTAACGTACATAATTGAAAATCCGTTCTTGATAATAGAACCAAGCTCTTTATCAAGCCGCTTTTGAATAAGTTCTGGAAGCGGATCTCCGTAAATTTCACGTGCTTTTTTATACGTTACCTCTTGAATAATTTCATCTGAACCGGGAATGCTCGGAGGAAAGTTACCTTCCGGAACGGGACGAATTTCCTCAACCAAATCGGCTATTAAATTAGTGTTCTTTACTACAACCTCATACGCCTTTTGCTTACCTAAATAGGAAAAGTCATTAAGCATTTCGTCGGTTGTTTTGAAATACAGAGGCGCCTGATTGTCAACATCCTTATATCCTGCACCTGCCTGCAAAATCGCACGATAAGCCGCATCGGTTTTGTCAAGAAAATGAACGTCACCCGTTGCAACAACCGGTTTCCCGAGTCGGTCGGCAATCTTGATAATCGTTTTGTTAATATCAATGAGTTTGTTTTCATTCTGTACCAATCTTTCGCGAATCATAAACTCATTGTTGCCATTCGGCTGAATTTCAAGATAGTCATAGAATGACGCTATATCGAGCAAATCGCCCCATTCTCTACCCTGCAAAATCGCCTGATAAAGCTCACCCTGCTCACACGCACTACCGATAATAAGTCCGTCGCGATGCTTTAAAAGTTCACTTTTAGGAATTCTGGGACGTCTGTTGAAATATTCAAGATGTGCCTTTGACACAAGCTTATATAAATTTTTAAGCCCCACGCTGTTTCGGGCAAGAATAATCATGTGATGATACTTTATTCTGCGCGGATCACCACCAGCAAGCATTGAGTTAAGCTCACCGATATTATAGCATCCCGTATTAGCGTGTACCATATCAAGCAAACGCACAAAAATTTTAGCCAATACTTCGGCGTCGTCAACTGCTCGATGGTGATTAAATCCGCCAAGCTTTAATGCATCGGCAATCGAATCAAGTGTATGCTTTTTCAGTTCGCGTAAGGTTGATCTGGAAATCGGCACCGTATCGCAATATGGATTACTAAAATGTAATCCATTCCTTTCGGCAACTGCGCGAATGAAAGAAACGTCAAAATTAGCATTATGTGCGACGAGCATACGTCCGTCGGCGAAATCAAGAAACTGCTTAACAACTTCAACGTCATCTGGCGCATCGGCAACCATTTCATTAGTAATTCCCGTAAGCTTAATAATTTTTTCGCTAATCTCCATGTGCGGATTGACAAAGGAGCTGAATGTATCCTTTACCTCACCACCGCTAATAAGCAATGCACCTATTTCGGTAATTCGATCGTTTGAGCTGCTAAGACCAGTCGTTTCAATATCAAAAACGACAAATTCACCGTCAAACGGCTCACTGCTTTCGCCATAAACAGCAGGAACAGTATCGTTAACAAAATACGCCTCGCAACCATAAATCGGTTTAATGTTTTTGCCCGATTTTTTCAGTCCCTCGACGGTATTCATTACCTCAGGAAACGCCTGAACAACGCCGTGGTCGGTAATTGCAATCGCCTTATGTCCCCAATCGGCAGCCCTTTTTATCAAATCAGATGCAGGTGTAAGTGCGTCCATCTGCGACATATTGGTATGAAGATGGAGCTCAACACGCTTTTCATCTGCTGTATCGGTAAACTTAATTCGTTCGACAATGTCAATACCATCGGGACGGATGATATTATCCTTTTCCCAATCGTCATATTTAAGCTCACCTTTTACAAGTATAGAAACACCATTTTTAAGCTGGGCAATTTTTTCTTCGTCCTCGAGCTTAACCGCCATCTTAATTTGATGCGAATTTGTGCCATCGGTAAGGAAAATGCTTACACGATATTTGTCACCTTTTTTAGTAAGCGCCTTATCAATAAAGAATATTTCGCCCCATACGATATGTTTGTTTCCATCGGCTTCTAAATCGGACAGATTTATCGGCAAACCATTTACCTTATATCCCCAAATATGCTCGGCAGAAGTTAATTTAATAGGCAACTTGTCCTCATCAAGAGTAATAATTTCCTTCTTTTCTATCGGTTCATGTGTGATCTTTGGCTCATATACAAATACCGGCTCGAGTTCGGGAATATCAACAAATTCTGTCTCCATCACTCCAGAAAAAGTGATGGTCACCTCTCTATCAAACGAGTTCAAAATTAAATCGGCAAATTTGCCATCATAATCCATATCAATCAAAAACTGATAACCGCCGTGCTTTAAACCAATATCAATATCGTGTTCGTTTACCAGTAAATCGGCATCATAAATAAATCCACCGATATACGAATCGGCGGATTGATTAAACAAATATCCAACCGCCTTTGCATCGTAGCAGGACGAATCAAACTTATATTTAAAAACAAGCGATGACAATTTAAAGGATCGCTTAATAGCATTCTTTATCTTAGAAAGCTCGTCTAAAACCAGACTATCCTTGATATACAGACCGATAGACATAGCACGTTTGGCCTTATCAACGTCCATTGACGTTATATAAAGCTTGTCATTTAATTTATCAGAATATCCGTTTAATTGCCGAGCAAAAAGTTCATAAAACGGTACCATGTTCACCATGTTTACATCCTTTCAATTTCGTCAATCAATGCGTCAACAAGCTTGTTCTCGTCAACTTTTTTAATAATCTCACCTTTTTTGATAAGTACGCCGCAACCCTCTCCACCGGCAATACCGATGTCGGCTTCTCTGGCTTCGCCCGGGCCGTTTACAACACAGCCCATCACCGCTACTCGAATATCCTTGTCACAATTTTGAAGTCGAGTTTCGACCTCGTTTGCAATCTTAATCAAATCAATTCTGGTTCTGCCACAGGTCGGACAAGAAACGATGGTAGGTCCCGACTTTTTCAGACCAAGCGATTTTAATAGAGCAATTCCTGCTCTCACCTCTTCAACAGGGTCGTCGGTAAGAGAAATACGAATGGTGTCACCGATTCCGTTTAGCAACAAACCGCCAAGTACAGCGGACGATTTAATAATTCCGTTATATCGTGTTCCTGCCTCGGTCACGCCCAAATGGAGCGGATAATCGCACTTTGACGCGATAAGTGAATATGTATCGTATGCGATAGTTGGATCAGACGATTTTAATGACAGCACAATATTATTGAAATCGTACCTTTCAAGCAACGATGCGTGGTAAAGCGCACTTTCAACAATCGCATCCGCGCAAGGAGAACCATACTTATTTAAAATATTCTTTTCAAGTGAACCTGAATTAACACCGATTCTAATAGGTATGTTCTTTTCCGCGCAGGCATTGGCAACCAACCTAACCTTTTCATCATCACCAATATTACCTGGGTTAATACGAATTTTATCAATACCTGCCGCAACACATTCAAGCGCAAGTTTGTAGTCAAAATGAATATCGGCTACAAGTGGAATATCCACAGACGACTTGATAGCATCTACCAACGAAACGGCATTCATATCAGGAACGGCAATACGCACAATGTCACAACCTGCATCTTTCAAAGCGATTGTCTGCTTAACCGTAGCCGAAACATCAGTTGATGGTACCGAAATCATCGACTGAACGGTAATTGAATAATCAGATCCGATTTTTATATTCCCTATCGAAAAATTTTTAGTTTTTCTGCGTAAAATCATATTCTCACTACCAAATCAAATTTACAATATCATTAAACGTGATGAAAATTATCAGTGCAAAAAGTAAAGCAAATCCTATTCCATGAATAAGTCCCTCATATTTGGCTGGAATCGGCTTTTTTCTAATCATTTCTATAAACAAAAAGAGTATTCTTCCCCCATCCAAAGCAGGAAGCGGCAACAAATTCATAATACCTAAATTGATTGTAATTATGCAGGCTAAATATACAACGTTCCAAAGAGACTGTTTTGCAGCTTCGCTAACCGTAGCGGTTATCCCGACAGGTCCTGACAACTGATTAAGCTGATATTTCCCCGTTATCATATCGTAAAGTGACATATAAACGATTCGCGCATAGGAAACCGTCGTCTTTGCCGAATAGGATAATGTGCTAATAAAGGTCTTTTTTTCGGGATACACTTTAAAATCGGGGAAAATATAAGTATTTCCGTCCTCGAGCGTTTCCATTTTAAATTCAACGTCTTTGAGTTCGATAGTTTCTTCGCCGCGCTTTACAGTAAAATCAATCTTGCCATCTCTATCCGATGCAAACATATAACTCAAATCACTATAACAATAAATGCGGCGACCATTAGCCATAATAATCTCATCATCAACCGAAAGATTGTGTTGATTACTAACGGCATTTTCGTCAAAAACGGCAACCTTTGTCGTCGCAAATGCCGGCTGTGGAATGGTCATTATAATAGCCAGAATAAAGCCGAGAATTATATTAAAAATAGCACCTGCCGCAACGATAATAAGACGCTTCCACGGCTTTTTAGCACCAAATGCTTTTGGGTCGAAGCTTTCACTATCCTCCCCTTCCATAGCACAATAGCCACCAAAAGGAATCAAACGAACCGAATACAGTGTTTCTTTGCCCTGCTTTGAAAACAGCTTTGGTCCAAATCCTAATGAAAATTCATTAACCTTGACACCAAGTAGTTTTGCAGAAATAAAATGGCCAAATTCGTGAATAATTATAACTATTACGAACATAAAAATCGCAATAAGAATGGGCCATATATAATTCCAAATTTCAGCCATAAACTATTCCTTTTCTAAATATTTGAATATACAAATTCACGCGCCGCTCTATCGGCACAATCAATATCATAAACAGAGGTAATTTTACCGACCTTTTGAGCATCGGTAGCCGCCTTTACTAGTTCTCCGATTTGTAAAAAGCTGATTTTGCCCTCTAAAAACAGCGCAACTGCGGCTTCGTTAGCTCCGTTAGCAGCAACCGGCTTTAATCCGCCCTGCTTGATTGCATCAATGCAAGTAGATAAACATTTAAAGGTTTCATAATCGGGCTCGTAAAAGGTCATTTTACCCGCTTTTGCAAGACTTAGTCGTTCACCCTGTGTTTCATATCTTTCGGGATACGTAAGGGCGTACTGAATAGGCACGTGCATATCGGCAGTACCGATTTGCGCAATTATTGCTCCATCGTCAAACTCAACCGCCGAATGTAACAAACTTTCTCTTTGAACTATTACGTCGATTTTATCCGCAGAAACATTGAACAAATGAGCGGCTTCAATTACTTCCAGTCCCTTATTCATCATGGTTGCGCTATCAATCGTAATTTTTCTTCCCATGTTCCAATTAGGATGCTTAAGTGCATCTGCGACGGTTACCTTTGTCAGCATATCCTTAGTATATCCGAAAAAAGGACCACCCGATGCGGTTAAAATAATCTTATGAATTTTTCTTGACGGAGGTGCAGCGGCAAGACACTGAAAAATTGCCGAATGCTCACTATCGACGGGAAAGAGATTTACTCCCTTTTCCTTAATAGCGGGCAAAACAAGCTCTCCGCCGGTAACAAGAGTTTCCTTGTTAGCGAGGGCTATGTCTTTTCCCGCTTTTATTGCTTCTAACGTCGGTTTTAAACCAACCATTCCGACAACCGAATTGACGACTATATCCGATTTTTCAAAAGAAGCTGCTTCACACAAACCATCAATGCCCGAAACAACCTTTACAGATGTATCAGCCACTCTGAGCTTGAATTCATTCGCGTATTTTTCTTCAAATACACAAACAAGCTCGGGTATAAATTCACGCGTCTGCTTTTCGAGCAAATCGATATTTTGATTCGCGGTAAGTACGTTTACCTTGAAATTAAATCTTCTCGCAATATCAAGGGTTTGCGTACCAATCGAACCGGTTGAGCCAAGTAAAGTAATTGATTTTATCATAATTTTATCTTACCAAGGTGAATACCTGCATAATCATAACCATATACGCGGTTACCATCAGCATACTGTCAAAGCGGTCAAGCACTCCACCGTGACCGGGCATAATATTTCCATAGTCCTTAATTTTATAATATCTCTTAATCGCGGAGGCAAAAAGGTCACCAACCACGCTCACAAGTGAGCCAAGTACTGCTACAAGGATTACAAGCAAATACGAAACGCTCTCTACACCTTCGACAGAAAGACTGTAAATAAGGGCGAAAAGTATTGATAATACAAGATTTGATACAATGCCGCCTACAAGTCCTTCTATGGTCTTTTTCGGACTTAAAACAGGAGCAAGTTTATGCTTTCCGATGGCGCAACCGACAAAGTATGCACCTGTATCCGAGCCCCATGCACAGAATGCAATCAAAATGAAATAGAACATTCCGTGAGGATGGTCGATAATCGCAATCAAGCTACTGAACGCGAACGAAACAAACATAATTAAAGTATATGCAGTAAACAGAACGGTCATTCTGACCTTTTCAAACGAATAAAGCACATAGCAACAAAAAAGAATTGAATAAATAATTGCCAATACGCTAAATGTAATGCCAAATTCGCTTCTGACCGAAAATACAGACAAAACAGTAAATATCATTGATGTAATCATAAAAGGAATTTGACTGCCCATTTTTGTCGTATTGAGAATTTCGTAAGTTGCGATTAAGGCAACCAAGCCAATCACAATATCGAGCATAATTGTTGCTCGGAAAATAAGAGTAATTATAAGTAAAATTACGCCAACTGCTCCAGAAATTATGCGTGTTTTCATATCATTCAACTCCCTTTATTTTGTTCCGCCGTATCGTCTATCTCTCTGTGCAAAGGCGGAAATTGCTTCGTCAATGTCCTTTTCGCTGAAATCGGGCCACAAGCGGTCGGTAAACCAATATTCAGCATAGGCAGATTGCCAAATAAGGAAATTCGACAACCTATATTCACCACTCGGTCTAATGATAAGGTCAGTATCGGGCATCCCTGCCGTATATAGATTATCCGACAGAGTAGATTCGGTAAGCTCGGCTAAATTATCTCCGCGCTCGGCCATTTTTCGTACTGTTCTGACAATCTCGTCGCGACCACCATAATTGAGTGCAATATTAAGATTAAGGCCAGTGGCATTCTTTGAATCGTCCTCTGCCTTTTTTATCAGGCGGTTGAGCTCATCATCAAGCATGGTCATATCGCCCAGAAACTTAACCTTTATATTCTCGTCCTGAAAATTGACCGAATCGACCAAATAATCATGCAATAATTTCATAATTGCATCGACTTCATCCTTCGGTCTTTTCCAATTTTCGGTGCTAAACGCATATACTGTGAGATATTTTATCCCAATCTTATTACAGTAACGTGCAATTTTTTGAAAGGTTTTTGCCCCTGACGAATGACCGGCAGTACGCGGCAAACCTCTTTTTTTCGCCCATCTGCCATTGCCGTCCATGATTATACCGATGTGAGTCGGGAGTATATCAGGCAAGCTTTTTTTCTTTTTAAAAAACAATGAAACACACCGCCATTTCATAAAAAGGGACTGCGAAATACCACAGCCCCTTTAAATTAAGTCTTATCAGAAATTACAGAGACATAATTTCCTTTTCTTTTGCTTCGGAAACCTCATCAATCTTCTTAACGAATTTATCGGTGAGCTTCTGAATGTCGGTTTCGCCCTTCTTAACGTCATCTTCGGTGATTTCGCTATTCTTCTTCATCGCCTTTAACTTGTCGTTTACATCGCGACGAATTGAGCGAATTGCAACCTTTGATTCTTCAGCCATTTTGCTGATTTCTTTGCAAAGATCCTTACGACGTTCCTCGGTAAGCGGCGGGAAATTGATTCTGATAATCTTACCATCATTAGCAGGAGTAATGCCAATATCGGAAGCCAATATCGCCTTTTCAATATCCTTTAATGTTGAAACGTCCCAGGGCTGAATCTGAAGCATTCTGGCCTCGGGTACAGAAACTGCTGCCATCTGGATAATAGGTGTAGGTGTGCCGTAGTAATCAACGGTAACTCTATCGAGGATTGCAGGATTTGCACGACCTGCGCGGATTGAGCCATACTCTTTTTCGAGTGCGGCTACTGATTTATTCATTTTTTCTTCTGCTGTTTTAAAAAGTTCGTTCATAGTTATTCTCCTTTTATTTAACTATTGTACCAATTGTTTCGCCGCAAATTGCACGAACAATATTTTTAGGATCGTTGAGATTGAATACGAGAATGGGGATATTATTATCCATACAGAGAGATGCTGCTGTACTATCCATAACGTGAAGCCCCTGACTGAGAACATCAATGTATTTGAGCTCGTCATATTTTTTGCAATCGGGATTTGTTTTCGGGTCGCTGTCATATACGCCATCTACGTTGGTTGCCTTAAAGATAATGTCGGCATCAATTTCAGCTGCGCGTAATGAAGCTGCTGTATCGGTTGAAAAGAAGGGATTACCTGTTCCACAACCGAATACCACTACTCGTCCCTTTTCTAAATGGCGAACTGCTTTATTACGGATATACGGTTCAGCAACCTGCTGCATTGAAATCGCGGTCTGAACTCGCACGTCAACTCCAAGCTGTTCGAGTGCATCGCCGAGAGCAAGTGCATTGATAACAGTAGCAAGCATTCCCATATGGTCAGCACGCGTTCTGTCCATTTTTCCACTCGATCTACCGCGCCAGAAGTTTCCACCACCAACTACGATGGCAACCTCCGCACCAAGCGAAACACATTCCTTTATGCTTTCGCAAATTTTAAGTACAGTGTCAAAATCAAGGCCAAAATGCTGTTCCCCAGCCATAGCTTCACCACTGACTTTAATAAGAACTCTCTTATATTTCAGCTGCATAATATCACCCCTATAATATATATTTATATTCTACTATATTTATCATGTATTGTAAAGCAAATAAATTAAAATTATAAAAAAATCACCCGACTTTTTTGAGTCGGGTGAAAATAAGTTAAATTATTTTACCATGCTTGCAACTTCGTCAGCGAAATTGTCGTTTCTCTTTTCGAGACCTTCGCCCTTTTCGAGTCGAGCAAACTTAACAAGCTTGATTTCGCCGCCGAGCTTCTTAGCTTCAGCTTCAATGTAAGCGCCAACCTTGAAATCGCCATTCTTAACGAATTCCTGCTCGACAAGGCAAACTTCTGAGAAGAACTTGCCGAGCTTACCTTCAACGATTTTAGCAAGAACCTGTTCGGGCTTGTTAGCCATTTTCGGATCTTCCTTCATCTGAGAAATCATGATGCCCTTTTCATGCTCGATAGCTTCAGCAGGAACAGACTCACGATCGAGGTATGTGGGATTAACAGCAGCAATCTGCATAGCTACGTCCTTTGCGAGAGTCTTAAACTCTTCGGTAGCTGCGATTTCGGGAGCAGTCTCGAAATTAACGAGAACGCCGATTTTACCGCCGCCGTGAACGTACGAGCCAACAACGCCTTCGTAACGTTCAAAACGTCTGATCTTGATATTTTCGCGAACTGCGAGGAAGAGATCCTGAACAGCTTCGTTTACAGTCTTACCATCGAGGGTGCAGTTACCGAGAGCTTCTACGTCAGCAGGATTCTGCTCAGCAACAACCTGAGCAACCTTCTTTGTGAGATCCTTAAAGAGATCGCCACCTGCTACGAAGTCGGTTTCTGCGTTGATTTCAACTGCTGCAGCTACGCCGTCAGCTTCATAAACGAGAACAGCACCTTCTGCTGCAATACGAGTAGATTTCTTTGCCTGCTGAGCAAGTCCCTTTTCTCTAAGGAAGTCAACAGCCTTGTCCATATTGCCATCACATTCGGTGAGAGCTTTTTTACAATCCATCATTCCGCATCCGGTTTTTTCACGGAGTGCCTGTACGTCTTTAGCTGTAAATGCCATTTTATATTCCTCCAATATTTATAATGTTGTAATAAAAGAAATCAGTGCTCGCCCGCTCCGGGCGAGCACTGTAAATTTAATAAATTATTCAGCGTCGGTAGCTTCTTCCGCTTCTTCGGTTACTTCTATAGCAGCAGAGCCCTGTTCGCCCTGGCGACCTTCGATAACTGCAGATGCCATAGCAGAAGCGATAAGCTTAACTGCACGGATAGCGTCGTCGTTACCGGGGATTACGTAGTCGATTTCGTCAGGATCACAGTTGGTATCAACGATAGCAACGATCGGGATACCAAGCTTCTTTGCTTCAGCAACAGCGATTCTTTCCTTTCTCGGGTCAACGATAAAGAGTGCGCCGGGAAGCTCCTTCATATCCTGGATACCACCGAGGAACTTTTCAAGCTTTTCGATTTCGAGCTTAAGCTTGATAACTTCCTTCTTGGGAAGAAGTTCGAATGTGCCGTCTTCTTCCATTTTGCGAAGCTGGTTAAGTCTTCTAATTCTGAGCTTGATGGTGGTGAAGTTGGTCATCATACCGCCAAGCCAACGAGCATTAACGAAGGGCATTTCGCAACGGATAGCTTCTTCCTTAACAGAATCCTGGGCCTGCTTCTTTGTTCCTACGAACAAAATTGACTTTCCTTCCATAGAAAGGTCGCGTACGAAATTGTACGCAGTCTCGAGATACTTAACGGTCTTCTGCAAGTCGATGATGTAGATACCGTTACGTTCAGCGAAAATGTACTCAGCCATTTTCGGGTTCCAGCGTCTTGTCTGATGGCCGAAATGTACGCCTGCTTCAAGAAGCTGTTTCATTGAGATTACTGACATTTTTAATTTCCTCCTTTGGTTTTTACGCCTCCGCCAAAATCATCTTTACCAACCACCTTAAAAAGGCACCATTCGATAAATCATTTGACGTGTGTATTTTGGCACCGAATTATTTTATCACATGTTGTCAAAAAAATCAAGTAATTTTTATATATTTTTCTATTTTCCGAATATTCGGTTAATAACGCGTTTTTTAGGTGGCGAAAATCCACCTTGGCACCTTACCAAAATGGTATCTTCACCTATTATTTCTATCTCGTGCCAAGGAATAATGCAATCATCACATCGGCCAAGCAGTCCAAAGCATTTTAGCCGACCAAATACAACGATAGCTATAACCCTTGCCGTTACCGTATCAACCTCTACGTCGCCAACGCAACCCAAAATTGCCCCATTATGCAAACACACAACCTCTTTATTACGTAAATCCTGAATTCGGCAATTCATAAATAATCACTCCCCCACATTTTTTATTATGCAAGAGAGTGAACAATAATTCATTTATTTATCTCTGAATTTGCTGCTGCGAACAGGATGACGAAGCTTTCTGAGTGCTTTTGCCTCAATCTGTCTGATACGCTCGCGAGTAACGTTAAACTGGAGACCAACCTGCTCGAGTGTGTGGCAACGTCCGTCCTCAAGTCCGAAACGAAGTCTGATAACCGCCTCCTCACGCGGAGTGAGAGTTTTAAGTACGCTATCAATATCTTCGTTAGTGATTGTTTTAAGCGCAGCTTCATCGGGAGCGAGTGCATCTTCGTCCCTGATAAAGTCCATCAATCGGCTATCTTCTTCCGGACCAATGGGCGTTTCCATAGAAACTGTTTCCTGAGCGACTCGCATAATCTCGCGTACACGCTCGATGGGTAAATCCATCGCCTCTGCAATCTGTTCTTCGGTTGGTTCACGACCGTTTTCGTGCAAAAGCTGACTCTGCACCTTTTTAAGTCTGTTAATTACTTCAACCATGTGAACGGGAATACGGATTGTTCTGGCCTGATCGGCAATAGCACGAGTAATTGCCTGTCTAATCCACCAGGTTGCGTATGTCGAGAACTTAAATCCCTTTGTATAATCGAACTTTTCGACGGCTTTAATTAAGCCGACGTTACCCTCTTGAATAAGGTCGAGGAAGTACATTCCGCGTCCGACATATCTCTTTGCAATACTTACGACAAGACGGAGGTTAGCTTCAGCAAGACGCTTTTTCGCCTTTTCGTCACCTTCGATAATCTTCTTTGCGAGTTCGATTTCGTCCTCTGAGGAAAGGAGCTGAACACGACCGATTTCTCTCAAATAAAGTTTAACCGGGTCGTCTAGCGAAACTGAATCAGCAGTTGCAAGACTTTCAATCGAGTCATCGATTTCCTCGTTTTCGACCTCGTTATCAAGCTCTTCGAGGTCCTCGGCAGTAGGTTCGTCCCCCATAACATCAATGTCAGCTACAGGCGGAAATTCCTCAATCTCATTGTCAGTGGCTATACTGGCACTGATGCTGTTAATGTCATAGTTTTCGGTCATTTCGGAATTATTGTCATATCCCATTTCTGAATGTTTGTTCATTTTTTACTCCCTCTTTTTATATCTGTAATTTTTTTAATCGTTGCTGCCCAGTTTTCTTCATTATCGTTTTCGGTCGCTTGCTTAATTTGCTTATCGCTGAAAATTACCTTAACGCAATCATCAATTTGATCATGACCGGCATCTAATGAAACCTTTTTATTTAACATTTCGACTATTTTGCCCATTTCGTCGGGCGCAAATTCAGCCGAAAACAAAGATATATCAGGCATCTTTTGATTTTTTAACAATTCGATTAAATACTCAAAAACGCGCGAATTAAATCGAGTCAAAAAATCGGACGGTTTAATTCGTTCATTTACATACTCATAAAGTGACGGGTCACTCATTAAAAGTGAAATTATCGTTTCCTCGGCAATTGCTGAACGTGTATTGTATTTACGTTCAGGATTCACTCTATCACTTGAAGAAGCGCGTTTAATTTCCTTTTCGATATGTTGCTTCTTTTCGTTGGAAACACGCGACTTGTATATATTATTAACTTGACGGGTTAAAACGTCCTTTGAAACACCGAATTCCTCGGCTATGCGGCCTGTGTAAAGGTCACGCGCTATACTATCATCGGTATTGGCAAGTATTTGTGCCGCTTGTTTTAGCGCGGATAACTTGCCATCATCGGTTGATAAATCAAATTTAGATTTAGCCGCCATCAGTTTATACTCAATATCGTTGTTTGCGCCCTCAATCAGCATACTGAATTTTTCGTTACCGAATTTTTTGATAAATTCATCAGGGTCTTTTGCATCGGTAATGCGTAAAACTCGAATTTTAATTCCGGTTGATTTGAGAATTTCGATGGTTCTATTTGTCGCTTTCTGTCCAGCTTCGTCGGCATCAAGCGTAACAATAATTTCGTCGGTATATCGGGATAAAAGTCTCGCCTGTTCCTGGGTAAATGCCGTTCCGCAAGCGGCTACTGCGTTATCAAAACCAGCTTGATGCAACGCAATTACGTCCATATATCCTTCCGCCAGAATAATACCCTTACTCTTTGAATTTTTGGCATAATTCATAGCGTACAGAACTGTACTCTTTTTATATACAGGGGTGTCGGAGCTGTTTATATATTTTGCAATCGTTTTATCCTCGCTCAGACGACGTCCGCCGAAAGCAATAACGTTACCTCTTAAATCGATTATCGGGAACATAACTCGGTCACGGAATCGGTCATAGTATCCCTTGCCGCTCTTTCTCTTTGAAATCAAGTCAGAGGCAAAAATCAAATCATCGGAATAACCGAGCTTTCGCAAATGCTTATAAAGCAAATCCCACGAATCAGGAGCATATCCGAGGCCGAAATGCTTTATCGTTGCAGCTGAAAGTTCACGCGACTTAAAATACGCAAGACCTTTTTTGCCGCCCTCGGTTTTAAGCTGTTCGTGAAAGAATCGTGCAGCCGCTCGATTGATTTCGTAAACCTTCATTCGCAACTTTTGCATACTATCGTCGTAGCCGGTTTCGGGCATTCTCATACCCGACCTGTCGGCGAGAAACTTTATCGCGTCGATGTAATCGAGATTTTCGACTCCGCGGATAAAGGTAATGGGGTCGCCACCTGCACCGCAACCGAAGCAATAATATGAATTACTCGAAGGATAGACGGTAAACGACGGTGTTTTTTCATTATGGAAGGGACAAAGTCCAATCAGGTTGCTTCCCCTGCGTTTGAGATTGACATAGGACGAAATAACCGATTCAATATCATTCCGTTGTCTTAATTCTTCAATAAATTCGTCGGGAATTCTCATTCTATGTCACCTCGTTTCGTAATTATTTTTGCCAAGATTTTGGTATATAAATTTCGTTAAAAAGAAGTACCGCATATCTGTCGGTCATTCCCGCGATATAATCAAGTGTAGCTCTTTCGACGCCTTCACTTTCTCTTATGTAATCAAATTCGTGCGGTAGTTTATTACTATTGGTTGAGTAATAATGAAACATTCGTTTTATCATATCATCAACCTTTGTTTCCTCACCCTTTGCAACAGGGTTTCGGTAAACATTTTCGTATAAAAAGTCAAGTAGCTTGTCCGCAGCAGAGTTGATTTCGCCCTTCATCGCGATATTATCAACGCCGTTATTTATGCACGAATTTACCATTGTGTTGATTCGTTCACTTTTTGACTTTCCTAAAATATCACGAATATCTGACGGAATATCCTTTTCGGATAAAATTCCTGCTCTGATAGCGTCCTCAATATCGTGATTGATATACGCTATTCTATCGGACAGACGTACAATTCGACCTTCAAGAGTAAACGCTTCTTCGCCGCAGGTGTGTCGTAAAACGCCGTTTTTAACTTCCTTTGTTAAGTTAAGGCCTTTGCCGTTTTTTTCAAGTTTTTCGACCACGCGGACACTCTGTTCGTAATGTTTAAAACCAATTTCTGAGCAGTCATCAAGTGCCCTTTCACCCGCGTGACCAAATGGTGTATGACCCAAGTCGTGAGCAAGTGCAATCGCTTCGGTCAAATCCTCGTTAAGCGCAAATGCACGAGCAATCGTCCTCGCAATTTGGGCAACCTCGAGCGTATGAGTGAGACGTGTGCGATAATGGTCAAGCTCGGGTGATAAAAAAACCTGCGTCTTATGTTTAAGGCGTCTGAACGCCTTAGAATGAATAACCCTATCTCGATCGCGCTGGAAACAAGTTCGTATATCGCAATCCTTTTCGGCCAAATCACGTCCTTGCGACATATCGCTGAAACTTGCCCTATCGCACAAGATAAGGTGTTCGTTATATTCAGTTCTTTCTCTGACAGTTGAAAATTTCCGCATCATAATCACCGCCCGAATATACTTCTTAATTATATTATTCGACAAAAATTATAAAACTACTTTTTTAAATAGCTAAATATTTTTGATTTTTTTTAATAATTTGGAGTTTTCCATTACAAAGCTCAATGAAATCTTTTTCAAACTTATCGATATTTTCACTTATCACACAGAAACTGAGCTTTACATTGTCTTCAAATTCGCTTTCGATTTCCTTGCAACCGTTGTTATTTAAGAACGCCTGAATTGTGCCGTAGAAGCTATAATCGCATACCAACTCGCACTCGGTTACGGGGGTCATTGAAATAATCTCCGCCTCGTTAACGGCAAGAGATGCGCTATGCGAGTACGCGTGAACGAGGCCGCCGGTACCAAGTAAAATCCCACCAAAATAACGGGTTACAATTACGAGAACGTCAACCAAACCCTTTTTATCAATTACATCCAACACGGGCATTCCTGCCGTACCTTGCGGTTCACCATCATCGGTAAATCGCTTTATATTGCCCTCGCGCAAAATATAAGCATACACGTTGTGCTTTGCATCCCAATACTTACTCTTCGTCTCGGAAATAATAACTTCTGCCTCTTCCTTTGTCGTGACAGGAAAAGCGGCACCAATAAATCGTGAACGCTTTTCGGTAAATTCGGTATTTGATTTATTTCTAATGGTTAAATATTCCTTCAATGATGCCACCTTCCTTTTGATTAAAAAAATAGTTCCGCAACCGATATGGTTGCGGAACTGTCAACAACAAATAGATTAGCAAAATTATTTATCCTGCAAATTGAAACGCTTCTTAAATCTGTCAACGCGTCCGCCGGTATCAACTAACTTCTGCTTGCCGGTGTAGAAAGGATGGCAGTTGGAGCAAATATCCAAACGAATGTTTTCCTTTGTTGAACGGGTTTCAAACTCAGCGCCGCAAGCACATCTAACAGTTGTCTTTTCGTACTTTGGCTGGATTTCTACTTTCATCAATTGTCACCTCTTTCACATACTTGTCTCATTAACGAAACAATAATATCACAACATTTTATTATTTGCAAGTGTTTTTTTTATTATTTTGATAAAATAGGTAAAATTTCATTAAATTATGCTTAAATCAAGCCGAATTAACCTATTTAAATTGAACGAATAAATGAAACAATCGGTCACGGGATAGCCATAAGTATTATTCATAGCCATCGCATACAGCTTTAACTGGGTATAATACTTTGCAATAAATTTGCTTTCATTATCGATTCTGTCGGTCTTGTAATCGATAATGGTCAACTTTCCGTCCTTTATCAGAACACAGTCGGCTACACCCTGAACGGTGACACGCTCATCACTCTTAATTGTTTCGTCAATTTGACTTGCAGGCATTTCATAAATGAATCTCGACTCACGCAGCACCTTATCAGCCGATTTTATCATATCGAAAATTTCGCCATTAAAGAATGCCTTAATCCTTTCTCGGTCAAGCGATTCCGCCTCTTTTTCGGTAAATGAGCCGCCAGCAACCAGACGTGAAATTTCTTCCTCCATATTTTCTGACGCTCTCTCAAAGTCGCATTTTTCCATAAAGCGATGCATAAAGGTACCCTTTTCAGATGACGAAAATCCGCCAACGTTAAGGAAAGATGGTCGCTTTGTGCAATAATAGTCCTTTAAATTTACGTTTTTAGAAAGGCCGGAAGCAGAATATTTTGAATTGAGATTGATAATATCATTAAATTTGTACTGATACGAAATTCTTTGGTTAATATCATCATAATCAAGCACAATCGTATCGTCATTCTCATCTGATTGAATATTCTCAATTTCAATATCATTTGCATTGATAATATTTACCGAAAATTCGCTATCGTAAGCTTTACATTCAACGGAACTATTATCAGCAAATGAATCCAGCTTCATATCAGAAAATACAATACCGGAAATCCAATCTAAATACGACTTTTTGCGACAAAGTGCCGTAGCGCATTTTATTTCGTTAAAGGACATAAGGTCATTCATTGCATTTTTCTTTACGCCTACGAGGATAAGACGATTTTGTGCTCTGGTCAATGCAACGTACAATAGACGAGCTTCCTCGGCGATAACGTCATTCTTCAAATGCAATTCTACGCATTCTCTGGCAATGGTGCTCTGTTTTATCCTCTTTCGCTCATCAAAGGCAAAAAGTCCTATTCCGCCCTGCTGATGTATTACAATCTTTTTGGAATTATCCTTGCACTCAAATTTCTTGGAGCAGTTTACGACAAAGCATACCGGCGCCTGTAGCCCCTTTGACAGATGAATGGTCATGATTCGAACGGCATTTTTTCCGCCAATGGTAAAACTGCGCAAATATTCCCCTGAATCATCAGACATGGCATCAATGTAACGCAAAAATCCGGTCAATCCACCTAAACTGTTTTTTTCATAATTTCGTGCCATTTCGACAAAATGAAGCAGATTCGCCTTTTTTGTTTCGCCATTCTCAGTTGTCAAAACTGTACAAGTTAAAAGACAATCATCATAAATCCTAGAAATCAGTTGAGATACCGATATGGTAGCCGACCAACGTCGATAAATGTCTAATTTATCAAGCATATAACCAATGCTTTCGGATGATTCGCGCTTTTTCACAAGTGCGGAATAAAGCGGTACATTCGGTGTTTCCTTTCGCACGTTAAGTAATTCATCCGGCGAAATTGAGAAAAGTGGTGACAAAGCAACCGCAAGCATCGAAACATCCTTTATGGGATTATTGATAACCTTCAATAGATTCCAGATGATATATATTTCATTTAGTTTAAAATATTCCGTCTTTACTTCGGTTGAAATGGGAATACCCGCCTCATTAAACACCTCAATATATCTGTCAAAATGACTTTTTCCCGAACGGGTCAAAATCATAAAATCGCTGTATTCCAGCGGTCGTAATTTGCCCTTATCCGAAATCAATTCTTTACCAACCGATTTTTTAATATACGATGCGATGTATCTTGCTTGAAGGACCTCGTCATTCTGTCCACTATTCTGAGGGTCAATGATATCAATTCTCACCGAATCGGTATCGTCCGGCGCAAAGGTCCCGACAGGGTTAAGCCGATCTTCGTCGAGATAGTCCATTCCGCCAAGATCCTTGCACATCAGCTTCTCAAAAATATAATTTACAAAATCGCAAATCTTTTTACAGCTTCTGAAATTACCCTTCATTATAATTTTAGTCTTATCAGGATTATCTGCATCTTTTATGTATAATGGATAGGTTTCCTTCTTTAACAAAAAGTTTTTCGGATTCGCCTTTCTAAAATTAAAAATGCACTGCTTGACATCACCAACGGTAAAGAGATTTTTACCATTATCCGATACTGCGTCAAAAATTGCATTTTGAAGATCATTAGTATCCTGGTATTCATCAACAAAAACATCGCAATATCTACTAGCGATATTCTTTGCAAGTTCGGTTTGTTTCTTTTCGCCGTTTTCATTATGCACAAGCAGATTCAGCGCAAAATGTTCAATATCCGAAAAGTCAAATATACTATTTTCCTTTTTTAAATCAATAAAAGCGGTGGTATATTTCTTTGTAATTTCGACAAGCTTTTCAACCATAACTGCCGACTTTTGAATAATAGAAATAGTACGTTCTTTATTACCGCCGAGAAAGGAAACGATTGATTTTACACAATTCTTATATTCTCCATTTTTTGTCTTTAAAAACTCTCTGATTTCTTTATCAAATCCTTTTTCAAAAGACATATCTTCGACATGGAAATTGTTACAATGCTCTAACACGCTATCCCATTCACCTCGTTCAAGCATACTTTTCACTTGACCGAACAGGGTTTGAAATTCATAAAAATTATCCAGTCCTTTTCCGATTCCTTCTGCGGAATAAAAAGTCATAATAATTGCATCAATTTCATTCAAAGCGTTGGTCGCAACATCAACACATTCCTTCGAAAGAATAGTTTTCCATTCTGATGAATCAAAGTCAAATCCGCTATACATTTCGACAGCAGAATCAAGCCATTCATCATAAAAAGGCAAAGTACGAGTGAAAGAATATATCGTCATTACAATTTTTTTTAGATCGTACAAGTCGCCCTTGTCACCGGTAAATGAAATTAAATCATAAAAGGTTTTGTCATCGTTTTCGTAATATTCGTTAATGACGTAATTGAATGCGGCATCACTCAAATCAAGCAGCTGTTTATCGGTAGAAAGAGAATAATCCGGCTTTATCCCTAGCTGTTGAAAATTCTCTTTAACTAGATTATTACAAAACGAGTCAATAGTGCTGATTGAAGCCGATTCGAGTAAAATTTTCTGCTTTGCGGCTCTAAAATTCGTCTTATCATTATTGATAACATCCTGCAAAGCATCACCAATTCGCTTGATCATTTCAGCCGCCGCAGTGCTTGTAAAGGTTACGATAAGCAGCTGATTGATGTCAACGGGATTATCATTTAAAATTCTGTCAATTACCCTTGCGGTCAGTACGGCCGTTTTACCCGAACCTGCTGCAGCCGAAACAAGAATATTACCACGCGCTTCTATTGCTAATGATTGTTCACCGGTCAGTTCCATTCTCTTTCACCTCGTTTCTAATGATTTCCATAGTGTTTTTCGTTTTTTTTGCAATCTTTAAATTAGTATCAGCGCTCAAACACACTTCTCTGTAATCACAGTATACACAAGCAGTATCCGAGTCAATATACAAAGGATTGCGAGAAATATCCCCCTGCTTCATACGGGTAGCTATCGATTGAACGACCGACACAATTTTCTTTTTAATATCATCGAAATCATCACTTGTGTATAAAGGACCCGCATTATATTCGCCGCCCTTATTATAGGAGTATGGAACAAATTTCTTTTCAGCGTCCCTTTCCATAGCTTCGGGAATTCGATCCTCGATATTTATAAGCCCATTCATTGTAAATTTGAGCTTATCCTCTTGGTCATTCGTTTCAACAAAATCATTGTATTTAACCGGCATATAGAGGGCACCTGCCGGCTTTCCGTTTACATCAGATTTTGATTCGATATACGAAAAAAGGTAAAGAAGCATTTGCATATCCAGTCCGTACAGAATATGGGACAATGAAAAGGTCTTTTTACCCGTTTTATAATCAATAACTCTGATATATGCCTTGTCATCCTTTTTGAAAATATCAACGCGGTCGATGGTACCGATAATCATAACATTTCCGTCATCGACAGGAATTTTAAGCGGTTTAATATCGTTTTCGTCGCCGATTTTTTCCTCAAAGCCAATCGGCTCAAACTTGCTCTGCGCAAATTCCTGACCGATATTTTTGATAACGTCAAAAAGCAACTTCTTTATTCTTTCGACCGTGAAAACAAACCGCTTTTCATCAATATCAAATCCGGCAAAATGCTGCGAAATATATTCATTAGTATAGAAATCAATTTCACTAATAATTTCATCATCGGTCAACTCAGATACTTTTGATGCATATTTTTTAAGTATATTTTCGAGAACGTGATGGGCGATTGTACCGCGATTTCTGCTCGAAATTTCGGCTTTATCAATCTTTTTCGCATTCATATCATACGAGCAAAAGTACATAAACGGACAGTGACTAAAGGTTTCAACCCTGGACGGAGAAAGATACATGTCACCCGATTTATACTTGTTCGCCGTAACAGATGAAATGCTTTCATCAATGCCGTTGAGCATTGTATCAAACGCATTATTTAAAATATTAGCATTATCTAAATCGAATTTATCAAAGCTAAAATCATCACCAAGCTTATCATAATTCTCTGCAATATATTCAATCAATGAATCCTTTGACTCAAATCTATCCATTCTCGAATCAAATTCGTTATGAATAGACAAATTTAGTTTTTCTCTAATGAGATTAACAAAATCAGATGCTTCAACCTTATCATGCGACGAATCAAAATCGTGGTAGGAAATAAATATTTTTTCACTCGCCGAGCATACCGAGCTATAAATAACATATCTTTCCTTTATAGCGTCCGATTCGATTCGGTCGTTAATCTTTACGTCATAGTCCTTTAAAAGTCCACGGTCAATAATTGATAATATACCATTGTTTGAAGGTGGCTTTGGCATTTCGCGATAGTTGGCACCGATGATAAACACAATCTTTGGATTGCAAGGTCTGATACGATACGCATCTCCAATCATAACCTCGTCCAGACGTGAAGGTATCGTACCGATTGATTCGCATTTGAGTAAAAGCTCATACGTTTCAATCAGTTCACTCGGTTTAATATATTTTGACGAAACAGTAACAATTTTATCGAGTAGGTCGATTATTAAATCCCAGCTCTTATACTGTAAGTCGGCAAGGAAATTATTCCCCTCTGCTTCCAGAATTTCTGCATATTCCTTGATTTTTTCAGGGGCATTTGACTTAACCAAAAAGTTGTATAATGCAGTGCAAATTTCTTTTGTATCCTCGCTGACAACCGCCTCTTTTATAGGGAGTAAAAAGTCAACAGTACTTTTTCTGAGCTTATTGATTATAGCGAGTTTTTTGTCATTCATCTTGGCATCAATGCCGTCAGGATTGGCAGTCCATTCATTGTACCAATCGCTCGGCTTAATATTCCAAACGAATACATAGTTTTCGAGCTCGGAAACATCCTCAATTTTCATAAAGGATAAAGGAGATTTAAGCAACGAAAAAATCACGTCCTGTGAAAATCCGCTTACAACCGCTTTTATCACATTATCCAAATATGATGCGAGCATAAGGTCGATATTATCGGCGCGCTTATCAAGATAGCACGGGATACCATAGCGACTAAATGCCGAATCAAAATACTGACGATATGTATCAATATCTCGTACAATTACAGTAATATCACGATACCTGTAATCCTCTAAACGAACTAATTTTTTTATCGTTCTGGCGGCAAAATCAATCTCGTCATAAACAGTTTCCGCCTTGCAAATAGTGACGGCATTATTGATTTCGGTTAATTCATATTCCTCGTCGCGCAATATGTGTTCAACAGCAACAAGTGCATCATTTTTAAATCGTAAATAATCGTTAAACACCTCCGGAACTGCTACCTTTATCCCGAAATCATCCGCAATTCCTTTAATTTTATGAATTTCACTTTTAACATTAGAAAACAGACCCGTACCTTCCTTTTCGTCATTCATTGAATCGGTACAGAAGGAAAAATACACGTCATCAGCATCTCTGATAATATGCTCGATAATTCTATACTGTTGGGCTGTGAAACCATCAAAAGCATCGACGTAAACCGTCTTACCCTTAAAAAATCTATTGTTAAGCAATGCCTCGTTCAATCTATCCAAGTCATCGTCCGAATCGAGATATTTTTCGCCCAAAATAGAGGTATAGGCAGAATAAATCAATGCAAGGTCATGAATTTTATTAGAAAAAGTTTTATTATTACTATTGACAGCAACGTTATTGAGCAACGATGAATCTATACCGCTTTGCTTTAATTCGGTAATAATTCCGAGCATTGATAAAATAAATTCAGTCGTTGGCTTTGTCCTATTATAAACAAGTAGCTCATCCTTGATTGAAACAAGCGCCTTTTTCATAATAACGGCTTTTATTCCATTATCCGCCCTTTTGCCGAGAAACTCCTTTAAATCGCCGCCAATATATTCAATCAGCTTTGTGAAACTGAGAACCTCCGCCTTATCTGCCGCCGTTGCTCCAAGTGATTTGAGCAATGCTTTCTCGGATTCAAAGGTGTATTGTTCGGGTGTAAGCAGAATAATCCCGCCTTTACCCTCTTTTACCTCGTTAGCAATTCTGTTTCTGACTGTTGACGTTTTACCAGTACCTGCTGTTCCAAGTATAAAATGCAGCATTAAAATACTCCTTTTTAGTAAAATTATCCGCCCAATAAAAATAGGACGGATAATAATAAATTAAATAAGATATATACCTGATTCCAAAAGCACAACTTCATAGGCCCCACATTTTACATACTGATAGACGGGCTCGTCAAACTGTGCATATTTTTCTACAACGTATGAATTTGTATCAACCGATTCAATACATTTTCCTGCCGAATTACATACGATAAGATTCTTACCCTCTGCCCATAATCCACGCGGCTTTGAGAAGGCATTGTCCTTTTGGCTACCGATTCTGAGTTCTTCGCGCATTGTTAGCGCATTATATCGCAAAATGGTGTCACCATCGGGAAAGGATACCCATATCGAATTATCAATACAAGCGACACTGGCAGGACC
The DNA here is from genome assembly GCA_017381515.1 of Clostridia bacterium. Taxonomy (GTDB): domain Bacteria; phylum Bacillota; class Clostridia; order Oscillospirales; family Acutalibacteraceae; genus UMGS1976. Next base: position 32,990 of record JAFOCB010000158.1, read on the forward strand.
GCTATTACGATATTTAAGCGTACCTTCCCACACAATATCCCCTTTTTTATTAAATACAACTGCATCACCATTGGGATAAACGGCTATCATGCGTCCATCAGAAAGTGTTGCACACTTATAATTGATAAAATCAGGAAATATCTTTGAATAGTACAGAAAGTCACTACCAAATTTTATTTCGAGATATTCAGAACGGCGAATTTGAGAAACGGTATCGTCAGAAAAATTATACATCTTATATGATACAATATACTTGTCATCAACCTGCTTTTCAGCAGCGACAAAGACAATATTTTGACCGCATGGCAGTATCGCCATTGCGCTTTTATCATATATCTTTTTCATAAGATAACTCCCATTATGTTATTATAATACCATCTTTTTAATGCGTTCCATTGCCTCAACAGTATTTTCGTAGTTACCAAACGCGGTTAAGCGGAAAAACTTTGAGCCATTTTTACCGAATCCTGCACCCGGAGTTCCTGCAACGTTAGCTTCAGCGAGCAATTTGTCAAAGAAATCCCACGAATCCATATCGTTCGGACACTTAAACCAAATGTACGGTGAGTTTTTGCCTCCGGTGTACCAAATGCCCATTTCGTCAAAAGCATCGGCCATAACCTTTGCATTTCTCTTATAATAATCAATCGATTCCTGAATCTGCTTTCTGCCCTCTTCGGTAAAGATTGCGGCAGCACCCGACTGAATAATATAGGCAACGCCATTGAACTTTGTTGTCTGGCGACGGAGCCAAAGCTTATTAAGCATTGTGTTGTCGAAAACGAGTGATTTCGGAACTACTGTATATCCGCAACGAGTTCCTGTAAATCCGGCAGTTTTAGAAAGTGAGCAAATTTCAATTGCGCAGGTCTTTGCTCCTTCAATCTGATAAATGCTGCGCGGAAGTTCGGGATCGCTGATAAACGCTTCATAAGCCGCGTCAAATAAAATTACAGCGCCTTTTTTATTAGCAAAGTCAACCCACTGTTTGAGCTGGTCTTTATTATAAACAGCACCTGTCGGATTATTCGGCGAGCAGATATAAATTATATCAGCATCATATTTATCATCCGGCAAGGGTAAAAATCCGTTTTCTTCATTTGCATCGGCGAAAATAATCTTTCTGCCTGCCATAATGTTAGTATCAACGTAAACGGGATAAACCGGATCAGGAACCAATACAGTATTGTCAACCGAGAAAATATCGAGAATGTTGGCAATATCACTCTTTGCTCCGTCGCTGACAAAAATCTCGTCAGCTTCGAGTTCAACGCCAAAGGATGAATAATAAGCCTTTAACGAATTGCGAACAAAGTCGTAACCCTGCTCGGGTCCGTATCCCTTGAATGTAGCTGAATCGGCCATTTCATCAACGGCCTTATGCATATTATCAATAACCGCCTTACAAAGAGGACGGGTTACGTCACCAATACCCATGCGAATAATTTTCTTGTCGGGGTTCTTTTGAGAATATTCGGCAATCTTTCTGCCTACGGTTGAGAAAAGATAGCTTTCCTCAAGATTCCTATAATTTTCGTTAATTTTAAGCATATATATCAAACTCCTTATTAGTTTCGCCTTCAAAAACAAAGGTTGCCGGACCGCTCATAAACACAGTTCCGTCGTCCATATAATTGATCACAAGGTCACCGCCGCGCAACTTGATAGTAACGTCGGTATTATAATCGCAAATACCCTTTAAAACAGCGGCAACACATACTGCGCTGGCACCTGTGCCACATGCCCAAGTTTCGCCGCTACCTCTCTCCCACACGCGCATTTTAAGTACGTTTTTGTCAATGATTTCGACAAATTCGGTGTTAACACGCTCGGGGAAAATCGGATCGTTTTCGTATCCCGGTCCAATTTTTTCAAGATCAAGGTCATCAATGTTTTCGGTGAAAATTACACAATGCGGATTACCCATCGAAACACAGGTAATCTCATGCTTGTTTCCGCCGACGATAACCTCTCTGCCTACTACATTTTCGCCGTCAAGTAAAACAGGAATTTCGGCAGGATTTAATATGGCTTTACCCATATCAACCTTGACTGATTTAACCTCTCCATTTTCAACCTGAAGCTCAAGCTTTTTTATACCGCCGAGCGTTTCGAGAGTGAATTCGGTTTTATCGGTTAATCCCTTTTCAAAAACGTATTTTCCAATACAACGGGTTGCGTTACCGCACATTTTACCTTCACTGCCGTCAGCATTGAACATTCTCATTCTGAAATCGGCAACATTCGACCGCATAATCATAACAATTCCATCGCCGCCAACTCCAAAATGACGGTCGCTTAAAGCAATTGAAAGTCCATTAGGGTCGCTAATATCGGTATCAAGGCAATTAAAATAAATATAGTCATTGCCAATACCGTGCATTTTTGTAAATTTCATATCTTTTGCTCCAAATAAATATTTATATAATTATAATATATCTCTATTATAATATCAAGTCGATAAAAATAAAAAATCGCAGTTTTTACACTGCGATTTTTTTATTAAATTAGAACAAAAATGAGTATCCAAGAATATGTTGCTGAAGTTTAAGAAGATCAAGAGCATCGACCTTTCCATTACCATCGGCATCGGCGCCATCAATAATTTCATATTCGCCAACAATCATATACTGGATCAAAAGAAGATCGGATGCATCAAGCACACCGTCTTCGTTTACGTCAGAAACGAGATTCGATACTCTGTCGGCTGCGGCAACTGCTGCAACAAGCGTTGCAACCAATTCGTCAGATACGAGATCGTATCTGACAAGTGCATCGTAATCGGCCTTTAATTCCATAACTGTATCAATATCATTGCGAGTGATTTTCTCGGGCAAGTTATTGATACGATCAATTACGTCATCTGCTGCTGCATTATCTTCATTTCCAAAAGGTGTTTCGCCAACAGTAAATCTAGCAAGCACAACCGAGATGTGTCCGTTAGTATTATCTTCAATTGTTCCCTTCAGCACCCATTCACCGGCGGCAGGAAGTGTATATGCATTAGAAGATGTACCGGTTGAATTACCATATCCTACCTGAGCGTGCTGAGAAATGCCTTTACTTTCGCATACGTAATATGCGTTATAAATCTTACCCGAATGGGTAATTCCTGTTGCGGTATTGGTGTAATTAAAGGTGTAATTGGTCCACCAAGCATTGTTTTTAAGGCTATCGGATACGTTAAACTCATTTTTGCTGAATGAAACATAGCTGGTTGATGTAGCCGATGTATCATTAGGAGCGTAAGTAATAGTCTTCGGTACATAGATGGCATCGAGAGCAGATTCGCAAGCCAACAGCTTCTTATAATTTTCAACGTATTCCTTATACTCATCATTGAGCAAGGTGTACTGTTCACGTGCATTAGAAATTGCCTCTGCGTCAGAAAGAGTAACATCACCCGGCTCGGGTAATTCGGCAATTACTTCGATTACCTCGTAAGCTTTTGCTCGACCAACACTACCAAATTTGAGGGTCAAATATGCTTCATATACAGCGATATATTTTTCTTCTTCAGTAATGAAGGTCAGTGCAGCGGGAGAAAGCGCTTCGTATTGAGCAACCGCGGCCAAAATTACATCCTCGTCATCTAATGTAACTTGGTCAGCATTCGGTAATGCCTTTACTGTTTCGTCAAATACCTTTGCAGCGACAACGTCAGCTTGTGTTACAGCGGGATAAACCTCAATCTTCATCAGCGAGTAACGGACACTGTTATTGTAGCAATAAAGCTCCCATACACCTGCTTTATCGAGGGTAATTCCACCGCCACCTGCTCCAACATAAAGCTGAATATTACCTGCCGAATTAAACGATCCGGTTCCGCCCATTAAGGTAAAATAAGCAGTCCACGGGTCAAACTTTGTTCCATCCAAATAGATTGATGCGTAAGCAGTATTGAATACAACTCTGTCTCCAACATAGAAGGGTCCGTCGCTATCAGGAGCGTACCAGTAGCCATTGGTTCCGTTAGCATCAACCATTGTTACGGTAATTGTCTGTGGCTGGTAAACGTAGGCGCTACCTTCACCAACGATAACAGAAACATAGTCACCAATACCTGTAACAGTAGCATCGGTGATAAGACTACCTGTACCACCTGCTACAACATCAAGGTTAAGCACTGCAAGTGATGTTGCCGCAGTATCCAATCCCTTATTTACAGAGAAAGTAATATCAGCGTCAACATCCTTTGCATCAAAAGGAATGGTAAACAATACACCATTGTTTGCAGCAAGCTGATTAGCAGTAATATAGCTGGTGGTGTCGCCGGTTAAAACGAATGTCAAATTGCCATCAGCTGCGTTAAGCGCAATATTACCTTTAATTGAATTATCAACAACGACATTATCAATATCAGGTGTAACAACGCTTTCATCAAAGCCGATGTTGATTACTGCTGCAGCCAGAACTTTGTTCCCTGCGATATAGTCGCCATAATTTTCTAAAACGACAGAAAGCTCAACCGTACCAGACTTTTCAATGGTTGTGACATTGGTTGACAAAGCAATCTTTACGTCGTCAAGTATTTCGTAAGCGTTTGCAACAATACAAACCGAGAACAGGGCAAGTATCATACAAACAGAAACTGCAAAAGACAAAATTCGTTTTAAAATTGACATAACGTTTCATCCATCCTTTTAAATTGCATAATTGCACTTTTACTTATAAATTTTACGATAAATATGAAAAAATTTCAATAGATTTTTTGAATTTTATACTAACAACTTATAATATTAGTGAAATTAAATAACAAAATATTAAAAAATCTATAAAATGTGTCAAATCATAATTTTTGTATTGACAAAATCGGATTTATCGCATATACTGTATTAGTCGTTGATACGGCGCCATAGCCAAGTGGTAAGGCAGAGGTCTGCAAAACCTTTATTCCCCAGTTCAAATCTGGGTGGCGCCTCCAAAAATCCCTTTTGCTTTATGCAAGAGGGATTTTACTTTTTACCTATTCAATATTCATTTTTCGTTAATTGTAAATAGTTAAAAGTATTGCAACTTCGTCGTGTTTATTCTATAATAAACTTAAGGCGGTGACGAAATGAAAAGATTCCCCTATATTTTATTTACTGTTTCCACTGTATTACTTTCGTTATTTCTAGCGTTGACCATCGATTTTATTGTAAATTGCGTCAATTATCCCGGTATAGAAACGAATGGCGATTTATTGGGCGCATCAATTCTGATACTTACATACGCTTTTATGTTCTTAATAATTTCAACTCTCGGTATAATTTCTGCAGTTTTCAGTACAAAGTATTCTCCTAATAGAATAATTAAAATCTGTTCAAGTATTGAAATTTTAATATTTTCAGTTGGTATAATATTTTCAATATATCAGTTGTTGATTTAATAAAATAAATTAACCAAACTCCGCTCTCATCCGAGCGGAGTTTTATTTTTAACCTAATATTTTCAACTGCATAGAATAAATAATAGCAAAATATGAATCATCGAATTAGGTGTGCAATAATGAATAAAACTCATAATCTGTCAGATTTAAAAATAGGTCAAAAGGCAAAGGTGACTTCGGTTAACATTAACGGAAATATGCGCCGAAGATTACTCGATATAGGCATTACTGTTGGAACCGAAACAGAATGTGTATGCAAAAGCCCTTTTGGAGAACCGACAGCTTTTTTAGTCAGAGGGGCAATCATCGCTTTAAGAAAAGAGGAATGTGAAAATATCATAATAACACTGATGAATGAAAGGATGAGCTAATTGGGACTTACGCATAAATCGACGGGGCAAAATGCAATCGACTCAAAACCAAAAATAATCAAAAGGACTGATAATGACATTATTGTCGCACTTGCAGGAAACCCAAACGTTGGCAAAAGCACAATTTTTAACGCGTTGACAGGAATGAATCAGCACACGGGAAACTGGCCCGGAAAAACCGTTTCAAACGAGCAAGGTTATTTTTCCACCGATGAAAATTCGTATGTTCTTGTAGATATTCCGGGTACATATTCACTGATGGCTCATTCAACCGAGGAAGAGATTGCGAGAAATTATTTATGTTTTGGTAAACCTGATATTGTTGTAGTCGTATGCGATGCTACATGCTTGGAAAGAAACCTCAACCTCGTTTTACAAACCTGCGAAATAACAAATAAGGTTATTCTTTGCATCAATCTAATAGATGAAGCAAAAAAGAAAAATATTGAAATTGATACAAAAAAAATTGAAAGTGAATTGGGTATCTCAGTTGTTACAACCGCAGCCAACAAAAAATCAAGCATAAAAAACTTGACCGACATACTAGATAATTACAATAAAAAATGCGTAAAAAAGCCCTTAACTCCACGCTATACAAACGAGATTGAAAACGCCATAAAAATAATCGAAACTGAAATTAAAAAGCACGAATTAAATGGGCTCAATTCACGCTGGCTAAGCTTACGCCTACTTGATAGCGACATTTCGCTAATGAACGAAATTGAAGCGTTTTTAGGCAACGATTTTATCAGTAATGATCAAATCACCATCGCTATAAAAAAGGCGAAGGAATACCTAATTGAACGCGAGATAACCTCCGACAAACTAAATGATTTAATAGTAAGTAGTATAATCAAACTGTCAGATAAAATCGTAAATAAATCGGTCACTTGCGCCGATGATAAACACTCCGTCAGGGACCGAAAAATTGACCGATTGCTGACCAACAAAATCACCGGTTATCCCATAATGATAACATCGTTACTTATCATATTCTGGCTGACAATAAGCGGTGCAAACTATCCCTCCGCCCTCCTATCGTGGTTTTTTTCCGTTGTCCAAAACTATTTGAGCGAAGGGTTATTATACTTTAATCCTCCCATTTGGTTACACGACCTGCTTATTCTTGGAATATTCAAAACTGTGGCGTGGGTTGTTTCTGTAATGTTACCACCGATGGCAATATTTTTCCCATTGTTCACGATACTAGAAGACATGGGCTTTTTACCGCGAATCGCATTTAATCTGGATAAACCCTTTAAAAGCTGCAACGCTTGTGGAAAACAAGCGCTGACAATGTGTATGGG